>VGIX01000002.1 GCA_016867725.1 Candidatus Effluviviaceae Genus I sp. | reverse complement strand
TGGCCATCGCCGACGGCCGGACCGTAAGACATCTAGCCTACAACCTGCCCGAGCGGGCCGTCAACCTCCATGTTCCGCGCGCAGCAGACCCACGCGCGGGCGACGGCTCATCTCGGCGCGGCCAGGCTGCGCCTGTACTCCTCCAGTCTCGTCCGCGCAGCGGCGTCCTCGGGTCGCTTCTCCAGGATGGTCTCGCAGACCTCCACTGCGCGCTGAGGCAGGCCCTGCCGCGCGTAGATCTCCGCGAGGGTGAGCGTGGCGATGCCGGAGAACTCGGCGCCACGCTCCCCGAATGCTGTGTCGGGGCGGGAGCAGAAGAGCTCGCTCAGGTGAGCCAGCTCTTCAGAGAGACTACCGGGGGTTTCGGGTCTTGCGGCGGCGGCGTGGGCTTCCTGCGAGGGCTCGGCGGCACGGCGGCCCAGGAGCCCCAGGGCGATCCTGGCCTCGCTGCTCCCGGGATCCAGACGGAGCACTTCCTCGTAGGCCTCGCGGGCCTCCCTCGCGCGGGAGGACTCCTCCAGCGCGCGCGCGAGCGCGACACGTATCGCCACGTGCCCGGGGAACGCCACCGCGCCCTCCCTGGCAATGCGGACAGCGTCCTCGAGCCTCCCCCGCGTCCTGAGGGCCTCTGCGAGAGAAGCGTAGGCGCGGGAGCCGCGGCCCTCGCGGACCTCCCGTTCCAGCATGACGATCGCCGCATCGAGGGCTGATCTCTCAGGAGCCAAGGCGAACGCTCCGCGCTGGAACACCATGCAGCCAGAGCCCCCGGAGCCCGATCCCATGACCGAGGGTGGCCCCGAGCGGCCGGAAAGGTAACAGAGGGCGCGCAGGCTGTCAAGGCCCTGGCCCCCGGTCAAGGGGCGGTCTCAGCCGTCCGAGTGACCCCGGGCGACCTCAGGGCGCCCCGTCGTCGGGTCGCCGTGGCGCTCCGGGGCTCCGCCGCCCCGTCGCCGACGCGCCTCCTCACTCCGCCGCCCCGCCCGCCGCGAAGGTGTGCGCAAGCGCATCCAGGTTCCGCATGAGCGGGACCTTGTCCATCCCGGGCGCGAAGAGGCTCTCGTCCACGATGTACACGCGCCCCTGGTCCGGCACGGCGAAGCAGTGGAGTCGGAACGGCCCTCCCCCGAGCAGCGCCTCGTTCGCCCACCATCCCGAGATGCGAATCGCGGGCCGGCCGGCGAAGGCGACCGCCGCGACCTCGTAGGGTCGCCGCCGCTCGATCTCGTCGCCGTCGTAGTACCGCTTCGTGAGGTCCTGCCTCATGGTGACGGCGAACTGCTCGGAGACGACGTCCTGGTCGCCGTCACGCCACCAGACGAAGAGGTTCCTGTCAGGCTGAGTGCGGCGCAGGAAGACGAACCCCTCGTCGGCGGCGCTCGTAATGAGGTCGTAGCCCGTCGGAGGCGTGACCGACCATCCGTAGCGCCGCTCGATCTCCCGTGCCGCCGCCGCGGCTGCCCTGTCGCTCGCGAGCGTGCGGGCGAGGCGGCGCGCCGCCGCGGCATCCAGCGCATCGAGGATCTCGCGGCGGTGCGCCGTCATGTGCGCAAGGAGCTCCTGCTCGTCCCTTCCGAACAGGAGGCCGACGATCTGACCGTCCGCCCAGACGTCCTCCTCGATGCGGAAGCGTGCCGGAGCGCCCTCGTCCAGTTTGCCGATTCTCTTCCTCGCCAGATCGGGCACGCTGCCGGCGCCCCACACGCCGAGCAGCACCACGTGCCTCCGGTGGAGCAGGTCCCGCGCTCCTGACACGGTGGCCACCGTCGGCTTGAAGGCCGGCTCGCCGAGGAGCCAGGACACCTTCGTCTGCACGAGCGCCGTCAGGCTGTCCAGCGCCGCCGGCGTGACCTCGGGGTCTGCGACGATCACGAGGTCGTCGCTCTCCCCCGCCGCGACGACGGCGCGCCTGGAGCACGACGGCAGCAGGCAGACCGCGCACGCGAGCGCCGCGCCGAAGGACAGAGCACGTCTCTTCATGGCTTCACCTCGATCCCGATGTCGCCCCACTTCAGCGTGGACGCGCCGGCCGGAGGCTCCAGAGCGTGAGCGCGGCGGTCCACGAAGCTCTCCCGCGTCACGCGGGCGCAGTGCAGCACGATCTCGCTCGAGCGGCGCGCGTCGCGGTGGACGATGGTCACGGTCTCGGGCGCGGCCGAGCCGGCGGCGTCCCGGAGACCGTACGACACCGAGACCCTTCGGGACTTGCCGTCCTCGAGCGCGATCCGCGTGACGCGCAGCGACGTCGAGTCGAAGGCCGCGGAGACCGTTCTGCCGTACAGGTCGCCGCTCACGACGAGGCAGCCATCGGCGCGCGTCAGTCGGGCGCGCCTCAGCGCCGCGAGGAACCGGATGTCCGGCTGCCCCACGACGAAGCCCCCGGGATCGATGCGCTCGATGCCGGGGAACGCGTCGCGCAGGGCCTCGTCCAGCCACCGCCCGTCGCCGGGCAGCGCGACCGTCAGGCGGTCGCCGGACAGGAGCGCGGAGATCCCCTGCGGCGCGGGCATCGTTGCCAAGAGCGGCCGGGCGTCGGCTCTGAGCCACGCCGGCGGGTCGTAGAGCAGAGCGAACGAGAACTCCCTGGCTTCGTCCGCGCCGGCGAGCCGGCCCGTGCCGACGATGCGCACCGGCCCGTGGTCCGCGCGCCCCATGGCCTGCTCGATCAGCCGCTCGATGTCGCTGCGGCCGACTGGCTCACCGGGCCGCGGCGGCCCTCCGCACCCCGCTGCCGCGAGGAGCGCCAGCGCGACAGCCACGCACGCGGCCGCCCTCGCTCTCATGGTCGCGGGTCTCCCGTCTCGTCCCCGGCCTCGAGGCGCCGAAGCGCGCTCTCCCGGTCCGGCTCGAGTTCGAGCGCGCGGCGCCACGCGGCCCTCGCCTCTTCGACCAATCCGAGGGCCATGAGCGTGTCCCCCAGGTGCTCCTCGGTGTCCGCGCTCGGCTCGTCGAGCGTCGCCGCAAGCTCGAGCTCGCCACGGGCTTCTTCGAAGCGTCCCAGCCGGTAGTAGACCCAGCCGAGCGTGTCCCTCACCTCGGACGCCGTCGGGGCCAGGCGCGCCGCCCGCTCGGCGTACTCGAGCGCCCTGTCCAGTTCCCTGTCCTCCTCCGCCAGCACGTACGCCACGAAGTTGAGCGCCACGACCTCGTCGGGGTCCCTCTCGAGGAGCCGCTCATAGGTGTCGAAGGCGCCCTCGACATCTCCCGCGCTGAACTGCGCGGCCCCGAGCGCGGCGAGGAGCTCTCCCGACTCGCCCCGCTCAGCGAGAGCCTCCCTCACGTGCCTCACGGCGCGTTCCGGCGCCCCCATGTCGGCGTACGCTCTGGCGAGCGTGGCGTGCTCCCTGTCGCCGGCCGAGGCGCGAGCGACGGCCCGTTCCATGCGGCGTGCTCCCTCCTCGGGTCGCCCGAGCGCGACGAGCACCTCGCCGAGCGTGACGGTCACGGCTCGGTTCTCCGGGTCGAGGCGCTCGGCTCGCAGGAGCTCGGCCGCGGCCGCCTCGTGGTCCCCGCTCCGAAGCAGGACGCGGGCGTGAAGGAAGGCCAGAACCGGGGACAGCGAGTCCGCCCGGCAGCGCTCGCGGCAGAGGCTCACCGCCTCCGCGGGCCTGTCGAGCGCGATGAGGCTCTCGCACAGCAGGATGAGAAACTCGAGCGGCGCGTACGGGGACCTCCCGGTGTCGGACACGACCTCCTCGAGCTCAGCGTACCGTCCCGTCGAGAGAAGAACGTCCGCGTGTGTCCCCAGCGCCTCCGCGTCGCGCGGGCAGCGGGCGCGCACTCTGAGAACGGTGGCTTCCGCCTCGTCCACGCGCCCGAGCCGAGCCTGCACTCTGGCAATGGCGGTTCCCATGCCGCAGTGCCCCGGGTCATGTGACTGGGCCAGCAGATACTGCGTGAGCGCGGCATCGTACGCGCCCTGGACCTCCAGAAGCCGCGCGACGCTGTATCTCAGGAATGCCTCAGCCCTGGGATGCCGATCGCTCTGGCCCGGAGCGGGCCGGGGCGACGCAAGGCTGATGGTGATGATCGCTGCGACTGCGATGGCCGTTCGTCTCAACGCTCCTCCGTGCGCTCTCCCGCGGTGATCTGCAGGGCAGTCTACCACCTGCCCTGCGAGCGGACAACCATTGCCCTCGCTGCCGGCGCGTGCTATGTTGAACAGGGCGATCCGTCGGGCGTCTGGCTCGGCATCGCGCGGCGCGCAGGTGGCGGTCCGTGAGTCCGGAGGGGGTGGTCACGATGAGGCTTGTCATCTGGATTCTGTGCGGCGCAGGGATCCTGATCGTGCTCGCGACGTCGGGCTGCTACACGGTGCTCAGCCATCCTCGGCAGACCGACGTCGTCGCGTCCGGGGGCTCGCACTACCGGTCGTGCGCGGACTGCCACGCCGACGCCGCGTACTACCATCCGTACTACCACTACGGACGATCGCACAGGCGCTGGAACGACTACTACGGCTACCCGTGGTGGTACTACGGCAGCTGGTGGTGGCAGCCGGGCGGCGGCGAACCGCGCGTGCCGGTCGAGACGGGGTCGCGGCACCTCTGGGGGAGCGGCGGCAGCGCGGGAAGCAAGGGCTGGAGCTTCGTTCTTCCTCCGACGCCTCCGCAGCAGGAGCCGCAGCGGCAGGACCCGGGCGCGGCCGCGCAGCAGGCCGACGACGGCAAGGACGAGAAGGAGACGGAGGAGCGACATCTCTGGACTCCCAAGAAGAAGGGGTTCTAGGGCGTCCCGCGGAGGGCTTGTGATGGCTACGGAACTGCGGTCCTCGGTTCACCTTCTTGCGGTCGCAACGCTCGTGGCCGCGCTGAGCTTCCCGGCGTCCGCGTACGACGGGTTCGTCGCGCCGATCGAGGAGATCCCGGTCACGGCCCCATGGCTTGCCGGGGCTCGGTCCATCGGCATGGGCGGCGCAGGAGTCGCGGCGGCGGAGGACGCCTCGGCCATCGACATCAACCCGGCGGCTCTGGCGAGAATGCGTCGCATCGAGATCTCGGGCGGGCTGTCGAAGGCTGCGGGCGAGATCTCGGGGACGGCGCTCGGCGGGGACTTCTCGACCGACCCGCTCTCGAGGACCCGCCTGTCCTCCGTGCGGTTCGCGTACCCGTTCCCGACGTTCCGCGGCAGCCTCGTCGTGGGCATCTCGGGTCAGTGCGTGCTCGGCTTCGAGGACGACTTCGTCGCCTCCTACGAGGACTCCGTGCCCGGCCAGGCCGGCGTGTGGGGACAGGTTGAGGACCTCCTGTCTGAGGGCGGCGTCTACGCCTGGTCGCTCGCAGGCGCGTTCGACGCCTCACCGAGCGTGTCGCTCGGCGCCGCGGTGTCGTATTGGACGGGCGACTACCGGCGGCGGTTCGTGTGGGTCGCTGAGGACATCGGGCATGTATCCCCGCTCGAGAGCTACAGGCGTGAGACCGCGACGGAGACCGACGTGTCGGGGTTCCGCGCCAAGGTGGGCGGTCTGTTCTACCTCGCCGAGGGGCTCTCGGCCGGCGTCGTCATCGAGTCCCCCGTGACGCTGACGTTCGAGGGCATGGAGCGCACGCGGAAGCACTACCGCTTCGACGCGGGCGCGCCGGCCGACTCCGCATCGACCACGTACTTCTCCGACGAACTCACCCTTCCCTTCACGTTCGCCGTCGGCGCGGCCTACAGCCCCCACGACCTCGTGGCGCTCGCGGCGGACGTCGTGTACACGGACTGGTCGGAGATGACCTACGAGGGGTTCCTGTACGTCGGGGACGAGACCGAGCGCGTCAGGGCGTACGAGGCGACCACCGACGTTCGGCTCGGGGCGGAGGTGACCGTGCCGACCTGGCCGCTCCGTCTGCGGGCGGGCTACATGACGCGGCCGATAGCCTACCGCGGGCTCGAGATCGACAGCGATAGGTCCTACTTCACCCTGGGCGCGGGCGTGCTCATCGACACGATCTTCGCGGTCGACATCGCATGGATGAAGGGCGGCTTCAAGCGGTCGGGCGCGGGCTACGGCTACGTCGAGGACGTGAGCGAGAGCGCGTTCCTGCTGGAGGCCGCGTACAGGTTCTAGCGCGTCGAGCCCGCCGCCCGCTGCCGGAGATACTCCTCGAGGACGGCGCGCGACTCGGGCTCGATCTCCGAGAAGAAGCACGCGATCCGATACCCGCCTCGCTCGTCCCCGGCCGGCTGGCAGCGCACGACGACGCCCTCAGCCTTCATGACCTCGTTCCTGACCTGGCCGCGCTTCCCCTTGAGCGGAAGCTCCATCGTGACGGAGAGCTTCGTCAGGGGCGCGACGAACTGCGGGACGAAGCAGTACACTCCCTCCGCGCCGACGTTGATGCTCTCGGTCGTCATCGTGCCGGCCGGCTGGCTCTCTCCGGCCTCGGAGAGCTGAAGGGCCACGCGCGCCTCAACGCGAGTGGACTGCCTGCGTTCGCGCCCTGCCCATGCTGCCCGGTCCTTCTCCGCCATGATGCCTCCGACCCGTTCTACCGCCGGCGCCGCGGCGCCCGCTTGCCCGCCTCGAGCACCGTCCCGGCCGATGTCAGAAAGCGGCGCCCCCCGATGTGGTGGAGCGTGTGCGACCCCGCGGCGAGCCTCAGGTGCTTCCCGAACGCCGCGCGGTCGGCGCTTGCGGCGACGACGCGGCCCACGAACACGGTGTGGTCTCCGGCCGTGACGCGCTTCTCGACGCGGCACTCGAGGTGCCCGAAGCACTCCGCGATGAGCGGCGCCCCGACCGACTGCGCGCGCGCCGCGGTGAGCCGGGCCGCCTCGAACTTGTCGGTGTCGCGGCCCGAGAGACTGCCGCAGAGCCAGACCGCCGCGAGCAGCCCGGACGACGGAACATTGACCACGAACTCGCCCGAGCGCCTGATGAGCCCGTGGGAGAAGCGCCTCGGGGAGATCGCCACCGCGACCATGGGCGGCTCACCGCTCACGGGCGCGACCCACGCGACCGTGATGATGTCCGTACGCCGTCCGTCCCGGGCCGTCACGAGCACGACGGGCCCGTGATGGATGAGCCCGAGGGCCGCGCGCGCGTCGAGAGCGGGCTTCCGCATGGACGCTCCCCCGCGCTAGCGGACCTTCTTCTTGTGCCGGTCCTTGCGGCGGCGCTTCTTGAGCTTGTGCTTCGCCATCTTCTTGCGGCGCTTCTTCTTCAGATTGGGCATGCGTCCTCCCTAGGCGTGCTGATCCGGTCGCGGACCGCCGGAGTCCGACGAGGGTGTCGGAACGCCGGCCCGGCCGACCTGGTCCTTCAGGAACCTGCTCGGCTTGAAGACGGGCACCGCCTTCTCCGGGACCACCACCTTCTGCGAGCGGTCGCGCGGGTTGTACTTCATGCTCGCCTTCCTCTTCCTGACCTTGAACGTCCCGAACTCGCGGATCTCGATGTGCTCGTGTTCCGCGAGGCAGTTCTTGATGGCCTCGAGGAGCTTCTCGACGACCTCCGCGACATCTCGCTTCGTCAGTCCGGTCTGGGCGGCGACACGGTCCACCAGGTCGGCTTTTGTCATCGTCTTCCACCTCCGCCGGCAGCGACAGCAACGTCGCGCGGTCACGACCTTCGGTCGTTGCCGCGCGACGCGGCGCCCAGGTCCGGGCGGGACGTGCAGCTGCCGGGACGCAGGCGCCTCGCTTGAGCGAGCACGCACATCCTATCAGCGGCCCCGGGTCGTGTCAAACCCTTTCCCTGTTGTCACTTGGCCGGCTTGTAGAGGTACTGGGCGCCGTAGCTCGACGCCGACGGCTGGAGCGCCCGCGACAGGCTGCCGGAGAGAAGATCGCGAAGCGCGAGGCGCATCGGCCTGGCGGGCTCCTGGACCTTCGGCCTGCCCTTGATGCCGCCCAGCCGCCCGGCGACGGCGATGGCGTCGCGGAGGCTGCCGAGACGGTCGACGAGCCCGGCCTCGAGCGCCTGGCGGCCCGAGAGGATGCGGCCGTCGGCGATCCTGAGCACGTCGTCCGCCGTCATGCCACGCTCCAGCGCGACCGCATCGACGAACTGCGCATGGATGTCGTCGATGGTCAGTTGCAGGAGCTCCCGCTCCCTCTCCGTCAGCTGGCGCGAGAGGGAGCCTATGTCCTTGAACTCGCCGCTCTTGACGGTGTCGAACCCGATCCCGATCTTGCCGAAGAGCTCCTCGAAGTGCGCGAACTCCATGATGACGCCGATGCTGCCCGTAATGGTGCCGGCGTTCGCGATGATGCTGTCGGCGGCGCAGGCGACGTAGTAGCCGCCCGAGGCGGCGACGGAGCCCATCGAGACCACGACCGGCGTGCCGCCGTCCCGGAGCCTCACGACCTCGTCGTAGATCTCCTGCGAGGCCGCCACGCCCCCGCCGGGGCTGTCCACTCGGAGCACCACCGCCCGGATCCCGGCATCCTCCCCCATGGTCCTGAGGTCGCTGACGATGTCGCGCGAATCGGCGAGGATCCCCTCGATGCGCACGAGCCCCACGCGCTCGCCGTACGCGGGAAACGACAGCCGCTGGCCGAGGACCGCCTCGATCGTCACGATCGTCACGAGGAAGATCACGATCAGCGTCACGGCGCCGATCAGCCAGCCCCAGATGCAGCCTCTTCGCACCATGCGTTCACGCTCCCCGCCTCCGCTCCGGGTCGGCCCGGCCCGGAGGCCTTATGGTCGTCCGAGCGACTCCGTCACGCGCCGCACGACCTCATCCACGATCCCACCGTCGGTGCTCTTCGCGGGCGCGGCGGCGGTCGTCCCGCAGCCGCCGCACGAGGCGCACGGCGCGGACGTCGTCGTGCCGAGCTTCTCGCGCAGCTTGAGGAGCTTCCGGACCTCCTCGTTCGAGAGCGGCGGCGCCCCGCCCATCAGCTTCGCGACGAGCGTGATGTCCGCCACGTGCTCCACGGTCTCCATCCGCCAGTACGCCTCGAAGATGCCGGCTCCGAGCGTGAGCACGCCGTGGCGCCTGAGGATCATCGCGTTGTAGCCGCCGATGAAGAGCTCGATCGAACGGGCGACCTCCTCAGTGGAGGGCGTCGCGTAGGGCGCCGTGGGCACGTCTCCCAGCGACAGCACGACCTCCGGCAGGATGCACTGCGCCAGCGGCACGCCGGCGGCCGAGAAGCCCGTGGCCTTGGGGGGGTGAGCGTGGACCACGGCGCTCACATCGGGGCGTCGGTCGTAGGCGAACAGGTGCATCCGGATCTCCGACGTCGGCTCCAGACGGCCGCGGAGCTTCCTTCCCTCGGCGTCCACGACGATGAGCGCGTCCGGTTCGAGGAACCCCTTCGACACGCCGGTCGGGGTGATCACGATGCGGCCGTCGCGCAGGCGCACGCTCAGGTTGCCGTCGTTGGCCGCGACGTAGCCCTTCAGCCACAGCCTGCGGCCGACCTCGACGATCTGCCTGCGCGCCTCGAACTCCGTGGTCATCGGCTACCGGCCTCTTCGTCCACGCGATCGACCACTCCCACGATCACCGTCCTGATCGGCGGGTTCTGCAGGCCCATCACGACGGCCGCCGAGCTTCCCTCGTCCACGACCAGGACGAGGTCGCCCACGCCGGCGTCCACCGAGTCCACGGCGAGCACGGACTCGCCGAGCGGCCTGCGGTCGGGGGCGAGCATCTCGACGACGAGGATCTTGCGCCCCGCGAGCGACGCGTGCTTGACCGTGGCGACGACCTCTCCGATCACCTTGCCGAGGAACACGTCGCCCCCTCAGAGCCCGCCGGCCAGCGACACGGCGTCCACGATCCCGACGATGGCCGCGTCCACCGGGCTCGTGCACTCCTCGAGCGCCTTCGCGGCCTCCCGCGCCTTCACGATGAACACGAGCTGGCCGGGGGCCGCGCTCACGGTGTCGACCGCGACGACCGGCATGCCCCGCTCGGCGAGCTCGTGCGTGAGCGGCTGGACGATGAGCATGCGGGCGCCCCTGAGCGTCTCCACCTTCTGCGTCGCCCAGACCGCGCCGATGACCCGCGCCAGGTGCACGTCCTCTCCTCCGCTACAGGACTTTGGCGGCGATGGCGTCGTGAGGCCGCGGGATGACGACGCTTCTCACGAGGTTTCCGCCGGCCCTCGCGACGGCGACCGCCGCGTCCATGGCGGCCTCGACCTCGTGGAGCTCGCCGGTCATCGTGAAGAACGCCTTTCCCCCGAGCCCCTTGGCCAGCCGGATCTCGATGAGCCGCACCGAGGCGGCCTTCGCGGCGGCGTCGGCGCACAGGATCGTCGAGGCGGCCGTGAAGGTCTCGACCACGCCGAGCGACGACAGCGCGCCCACGGCGGTGGCCCCGAGGATGGCCGGGAAGACCTGGGCGTCCACGTTCGGGATGAAGAGGGTATCGACCACGACGTCGCCGCCGGCCTCGACGCCTCGCCGAAGCGACGCCTCCACGGACGCGACGTCGCCGGCCACGAGGACCATGTACTTCCCGGGGCAGATCGGCGTCGCCTCGAGGATCTCGACCGGCGCCCTCTTCGCCATCTCGTCGGCGACGCGCACCCCGATCGCGACGCTGATCGTCTCGACGAGCGCGATGGCCTCGCGAACGCGCGTCTGTTCCGCCATGCCGTCCTCTCAGGCGATCGGGCCCGCGCCCGTTCCGTCACTCCGCGGCCACCTCGACCTCTTCACGCGAGACGGACGCGACCCGGCCGCTCACGCTCGCGTGCACCCGCGCTCCCAGCGCCCCCTCGGGGATCTCCGCGACGACGTCCCCGGCGAGCACGCGGCTGCCCTCTGTCACGACGGGCACGGCCGGCGCCCCCGCGTGCCGGTCCAGCCGGAGCCTCACGCTCCCGGGGCGCACCCGCTCCCCGCTCACCGCGGGCGTCGCGCAGTAGTCCGAAAGGCCGAGCCGCCGCCTCAGGCGCTCCGACGGGATCTGCCGCCACGCTCTCACGCCGTCCGCCCGCAGGTCGGAGCGCCTGTGCGGGTTCTGCACGCCACGCCGCCGAAGCTCCGCCTTGAGGTCGGCAAGGATGCGGCGCGGCTGGAGCTCGAGCGGGCAGGCGAAGAGCTCGCACATCCCGCACTCGGAGCACAGGAACGCGCTCGTCACGCCCGCGGCGTCCGAGGCGGCCGTGTCGTACTGGACGGCGCGCACGGTCCTGTGGGGCGCGAGGGCGTGGCCCAGGAGCGCGCGCGGACAGAGCTCGGTGCACGCGAGGCACTGGCAGCAGGCCGCGCGGGCCATGCGCAGCACGTGCGACTCCGTTGCCGTTCTCGTGGCGATGAGCCTGTGCGAGCGCGGGAGGACGAAGAGACCCGACAGCGCCCTGTCCGTCACCTCGTCGTCCGCGGCCAGCCGGCCCATCATCGGCCCCCCGGCGAGCACCGCCAGCCCCGATCCGATCGGCCCCGCCGCGGCGAGAACGTCGGCCACCGGTGTGCCGATCGGGACGACGTAGACCCCCGGGCGCCGCACCTCGCCCCGCACCGTCACGGGGCGCTCCGTCACCGGCCGGCCCTCGGCGGCGTCGGCGACCTGCGCGAGCGTCGTCACGTTGCTGACCACGACGCCGATGTCCGTCGGGTGTCCACCCTCGGGCACGACCCTGTCGGTCGCCGCGTGGACGAGCAGCAACTCGTCACCGGCCGGGTACACGTTCTCGAGCTCGAGCAGCTCGATGGGACGCCGGCCGATCGCCTTGGCCATCGCCCCCGCGGCCTCGGCGTTCTCGGCCTTGACCGCCACGACCGCGCGTCCGGCGCCGACGGCCTCGGCCATGAGCTCGAGACCGCGCACGACGCGCTCGGCCGCCGTCGTCATCACGAAGCTGTCCGAGAGGACCAGCGGTTCGCACTCCGCGCCGTTGGCCAGCACGGTGTCGGCGCGCGCGGCGGCCTTGGCGTGGGTCGGGAAGGCCCCTCCTCCCGCGCCGACGACGCCGGCCTTCTCGATGGCCCTGACCGTGTTCGAGTCCATGCCCAACCCTGCCGTCCCCGCCGCGCGCCGGCCCGCTCACACGATGCGGAAGGAGTCGACGAGCGTGCACCGCCGCTCGCGGGTGAACGTCCTGGCCGACGTGATCCCCTCGCCCGTCGGGCTCGCGATCGTGAAGCTCGTGAACCCCTCGCCGCCGAAGCCCAGCCCGGCGTAGGACGGCCCGTTCTTCACGAAGATGGACACGTTCATGGTCTTCGCCATGCGCGAGAGGTTCGTGACGCACGTCGAGTGCATGACGGCCGTGTGCCCGCAGCGGCCCTCGGCCTCCCGCGCGAGATCGATCGCCTCGTCGGCCGTGTCCACCGCGACGAGGGGGATGACGGGCATCATCTGCTCGGTCCAGAAGAGCGGATGCGACGCGTCGGTCTCGAAGAACGCGATGCGCGCGTCCGGGGGACAGGAGATCCCGGCGGCGCCGAGGATGACCGCGGCGTCCCTGCCCACGAACTCCCGCGCGATCTCCGAGGGCCTGCCGGGGCCGGCGTCCGTGCGGACCACGAGCCTCGTGATCCGTTCGATCGCCTGGCCACGAAGCTCGTAGGCGCCCGCGGTCGCAAGCGCTGCCTTGAGGTCGGCCGCGATCCTCCGGACGGCGATGATCTCCTTCTCCGCGATGCACACGATGTTGTTGTCGAGCCCGGCGCCCGCGACGATGTCGCGCGCGGCCCTCCCGATGTCGGCCGTCTCGTCCACGACGACGGGCGGATTGCCCGGGCCGGCGGCGATGACCTTCTTGCCGGAGTGCATCGCCGCGCGCACGACCGCGGGACCACCCGTGACGACCAGCAGGCGGACCCCCGGGTGGGCCATGAGCTCCTGGGCCGCGGCGACCGAGGGCGCCGAGACGGAGAACAGGAGCGCCCGGGGCCCGCCCGCCTCCGCGATGGCGCGGTTCAGGAGGTCGATGACGGTGAGCGTCACGACGCGCGCCGCGGGGTGCGGACTGAACACCACCGCGTTCCCACCCGCGACCATGGAGATCCCGTTGCTGATGACCGTCTCGGTGGGGTTCGTGGAGGGCGTGATGGCGCCGATGACCCCGTAGGGCGCCCGCTCCACGAGCGTGAGCCCGTGGTCGCCCGAGAAGGCGACCGGCTCAAGGTCCTCCACGCCGGGCGTTCTCGTGGCGGCGAGCGCGTTCTTGCGGACCTTGTCGTCGACGCGGCCCAGGCCCGTCTCCTCGACCGCCATGCGCGAGATCGCCGCGACCCGCTCGAGGGCGGCGCGGCGCATCGCCTCGATGATCGCCCTGCGCTTCTCGAGGCCGACCTCCGAGAACTCCCTGAAGCCGGTCGCGGCCGCCGCGACGGCGGAGGCGGTGTCCATCAGCACGCCGCGGCCATCGAAGGGCGGCGGCGCATCGGTGGTCCGACCGACACGGCCGTCGCCGAGGGCCGAGGCGACGATGCTCTTCACCGAAGGATCCCGTGTGGCCACGGCCTGATGCCCCCCGGGCGCCGAAGAGGTCCGGCCGGCGCCGGTCCGCCGAGGGCGCCTCTAGGGCTTCTCGTAGACGACCCTGCCGCCGACCTCGATGCAGTCCACGATGGCCATGATGACCGCGTCGGCGGGACGGTCCCTGGTGACGGCCGTCAGTCGCGCGGAGCTGCCGCTCGCGTAGAGGACCACCTCGCCCGCGCCGGCGCCCACGGCGTCCACGGCGACCACGAAGGCGCCGGTCTCCTTGCCGTCGAGATCGATCTGCCGGACGACCTGCAGCTTCGCCCCGGTGAGCTTCTCGTCCTTGCGCGTGGACACGACGGTCCCCGCCACCCTGCCGATGTTCATGATGGCTCCCGAACAGCCGGCGTTCCCGCGGGCGCCGGGCGCGCCCGGCCCGCCCTCGGGCGGCGCGCGGACCGCTACTTCGACTTCGCCGCGACGGTCTTCCCGATGGGCAGGACGTCCTCGAGGTTCGCGTGAGGCCTCGGGATCACGTGCGTCGAGATGAGCTCGCCCACCTTGCTCGCGGCCGCCGTGCCGGCGTCCACCGCGGCCCTGACCGCCGCGACGTCGCCGCGCACGATGGCGGTGACGTACCCGCCACCGACCTTCTCGTAGCCGACGAGGGTCACCTTCGCGGCCTTGACCATCGCGTCAGAGGCTTCGACCATGCCGATGAAGCCCCTCGTCTCGATCATCCCCAGGGCCTCGCCCATCGGTTCCTCCTGCGGGCCTCTCGGTCGCCCGCGCAGACGTTGCATCTCAAGCCGGCCGACGCGCCGGCGTCACGACAGCAGAGCGTCCTCGAGCGACGCGTGCGGCGCGGGGATCACGTGCGACGACACGAGCTCGCCGACGCGCGCCGCCGCGGCCGCGCCCGCCTCGACGGCCGCCTTGACCGCCCCGACGTCGCCGCGCACGACCGCCGTGACGTATCCCCCCCCGATCCTCTCGTACTTCGTCAGGGTCACGTTCGCCGTCTTCGTCATGGCGTCGGCGGCCTCTACGAGGCCGACGACGCCCCTGGTCTCGACCATCCCGAGCGCTGAACCTGGCAAACGACCCTCCTTGCCGACCGACGGCACCGCGTCATCGCAGGATGTCGACGGTCATGGGAAGCCTCACGTCCGCGGCGTTGGCGTCGTCCGTGTCAAGATGGAGCTCGAGCGCGGCGCTCCCGGCGACGCGCACGAGCACGTCCTCGAACACGAGCGCCTTCGGTCCGGAGAACCGCACGCGGACGCGCTGCCCGTCACGCACGCCGTGCGCCCGGGCGTCCCCCTCGGTCATGTGGATGTGCCGCGTCGCGCGGATGGCCCCTTCGCGGAGCGCCACGGTCCCGCGCGGCCCCACCATCGTGATGGGCGCCGCCCCGGCGAGGTCGCCGGACGTGCGGACCGGCGGGTCGATCCCGAGGCGGACGCCGTCGGTGCGCGAGATCTCGGCCTGCGTGTACTGCCTCAGGGGGCCCAGGATCCGGACTCCCTCGATCGCCCTGGTCGAAGGGCCGATGAGGGTGACGCTCTCCTGACAGGCGTACTCGCCGGGCTGTCCGAGATCTCGGAGCTTCCTGAGATCGTGTCCCTCGCCGAAGAGCCGGTCGGCGACGCCGCGCGACAGGTGGACGTGTCGGGCGGACACGACCACAGGGATGCCCCGGTCCGCCGCGCCGACCCCGGCCGCGGTGGCGGCTTCGGCGGCGCGGAGGCGCCTGAGCACCTCCTGGGCGAGTCTCTCGACCTGGTCCACGCGCGCACCTCCCCGACGCCCAAGGTCCCGGGCGCGCGGAGGCCGCAGTCTAGCAGAGGGTCAGGAAGCTGTCAACGGCGAGGCGTGTGGCGGCAGAGAAAGAAGAATGCGTTCCCCGCGTGTGCCGTGCAACAGGTTCGGACGACTCAATCACTGGTTTGGGGATCAGCCCACGACCTGGCGACTGCTCACGAGCACGGCAGGGAACGCATCTATTCGGTTGTCGTGTTCCCTGCTCCTTTGCAGGAAGCGTGCCACGGAGCGGTGCAACAATCGGTGGGGCCCGGGGGCGCTACCGGGTGGCGTCAGGCGGGGTCTCGGCCAGGCCGCGGCGGTACCGGCAGGCGACGAGGTAGTCCAGAAGCACGTAGGCGGGCCCGGACGGCGGCAGGCGCATCGCGAGCGCCCGCGCCAGCGCCTCGCAGGGCGGCGCCATGAGCGCGGCGAGGATCCGTTTGCGAGCCCTGAGCGAGGGCGGGTCGCCGGCCGCGGGCGGGAGGAGAAGCTCGAGCGAGAGGTCCCTCACGCGGTCGGGGTGCCTGCGGAGAAGCTGCGGGAGCGTCGAGCGCGCGCTCTCGAGGCGCTTGGCGAGGAGCTGGTCGAGCGTGTGGTGATGGATGTGGTACGCCGCCGCCTCGGCGCAGTACCAGAACGACAGGCCCGCGTCGCGCTCGAGCCGGTACGCGATGTCCATGTCCTCGAACCCGTAGCTCAGGAAGGTCTCGTCGAAGAGCCCCGCGTCGAGCAGCGCCTTCCGCGGGACGGACGAGTTGTTCGTGAGGAAGTACCTCGCGGGCGCGCGCGCGCCGGGCGCGAGCTTGTGAACGCCGCGGCTGTCGAGGTACGAAAGCGCCAGGGACCGTCCGAGCTCGGGCGCGGTGAGCGCGTTGCCGATGACGGCCGAGCGCGCGTGCGCCGCGTGAAAGCGAACGTGCTCCTCGATCAGGCGCGGATCGGCCCTCATGTCGTCGTCCAGGAAGACCACGAGGTCGCCCGTCGCCTCGCGGACGCCCGTGTTCCGCGCCGCGGCCCTTCCTCGGTTGGCGTCGTGCCTGAGGCGCCTGAGGGCGAACCGGGGCGCGAGCGACGCGAGCATCTCCCCCGTCCGGTCCGGCGAGCAGTCGTCCACGACGGCGACCTCGGTGAGGTCCGGCGGATACGACTGAGCCTCGAGCGCGGCGAGCGTGGCGGCGAGGAGGTCGGCCTTCCCGAACGTCGGGATGACGACGCTCACGCGCCTGCCGCTCACGGCTGCGGCGTCACCTGCCACGGTCCCTCCGGCGCGCGACGATCTCCTCGCAGAGCGCTTCCATCCTCGCCATGTGCGTTCCGTGGTCGGCGCGCTCGCGGACGATCGCGGCGGCCCTGGCGCCGAGGGCGGCGCGAAGGTCGGGCGAGTCGATGAGGCGCAGCACGGCCTTCTCGAGCGCCGCGGCGTCCCTCGGCGGCACCACGAGCCCGCTCTCCCCTTCCCTCACCCACTCGAGCGCCGAGGCCAGCGACGACGCGACGACCGGCGTCCCGCACGCCATCGCCTCGAGGAGCGAGACCGCGGTGGCGTCCACCGAGGGCACCGTGAGGAACGCGTCGGACGCGACGAGGTAGGCGGGCAGCTCGTCGTGCGGGATCCTCCCCACGAAGTGCGCGCGCCCGTCGATGCCGAGGCTCTCCGCCAGCGCGCGGAACGCCGCGTCGTCGCCCTCGTTGCCCGCGAAGACGAAGTGCGTGTTCGGGCGCGCCGCGAGCACGGCGGGAACGATGCCGACGATCGTGTCGATGTTGTAGTACGGCTGGGTGAAGCTCCGGATGCTGATGACGACGCGCGCGTCGTCGGGGATGCCGAGCCTCTCGCGAACGTCCGACGGCGCGCCGGGGTGGAAGCGGTCGAGGTCCACGCCCCACTGGACCACCGCGCACGCGTCGCGCCGAGCGCCCATGCCCACGGCGTGCTCGAGGATGTCCTCGGAGTCGCCCGTCACGAGGTCGGCCCGGCGGAGCACGTAGCGCGCCAGAAGCCCCTTGAGGAACGACTGGTGGGGCGTGAGGTAGACGTCGTCCCCCCACACGGTCATGATGAACGGGTGGAACCCCGAGAAGGCGCCCCAGTAGCCGTATCCCGTCAGGAAGTGCGTGTGCAGAAGGTCGGGCCGCACCTCCGCGAGGACTCGCTTCACCTTGCCCAGCGCGACGAGGTAGTGCAGCGGCTTGAGCGGAATGCCGGTGCGGATGTCGTGGACCGTGACGTCCTCGATCGGCGCCGGCTGGACGGTCAGAAGGTGCACCTCGTGGCCCCTCGCCACGAAGTGCCGAAGCCACCGCTCCGTGTGGATGTGACCGCCGATGGAGAGGTACGCGATCCTCACGGGTGCGCCGCCTCCCGCGCGAGGCGCCCGGCGCCTGGGACGCCGTCCGGCGCGGGCCGGCCGGCTCCTCCAGCGCCCGCCCGCGACCTCCCGAGCGCCGTCCACACGAAGAACCAGACGAGCGGGACGACCTTGAACGCGTGGTTGAGGATGTGCTCGAACGCGCTCCACGACGCCTCGGGGTTCTCTCCCGCCACGTCGTACAGCACGAAGGCCGTGGGCATCGCCGCGAGCGCGTAGATGAACCAGAGCGTCCTCGAGCGCGTCCGCGCGTAGTAGAGCACGAAGAACGGCAGGAGGAGGACGTAGTGGTACTCCCACACCTCGCGGAACGCGAAGAAGTACGCCATCGTCCACAGGCCGAGCGCCTCGAGCACGTCGAGGGGCTTTCTGCGGAACGTCACCCACAGGCTCACGAGCGCCGGCGCCGCCATGGTCGCGAGGACGAGCGCGCGCGTGAGCGTGACCTTGATCGGGCCGACGTAGGCGAGCGCCTCCGACGCCTGCGGGAAGACCCGCGCCTTGAGGACCATGAGGAGCGCGAGCGCGCCGAAGTTGCCGGGATACGGATAGAGTGACAGGTCGAAGTTGTCGTGCGCGAACGTCCCGACGCTCGACGCGCGGACGACGTAGTACGGGACCGTCGCGGCGACGAGAAGCCCGAGCGTGACCGCGATCGTCCTCCATCGTCTGAGCGCCACGAACACGGGCACGAAGAGCAGCGTGAGGTGTTTGAGCAGCACGGTCGCGGTCCAGAGCCGGTCGAACGCCCTGTCGCGTCCCCTGTCGTGGGCGAGCGCCATGGCGAAGACGAGAGCCGCCATGACGAACGTGAGCTGGCCCATGTACTGCTCCATGTAGAACGGCGTGTACACAAGCCACATGCACGCGAGGTAGGCGAAGAGCGTGGGGTCGCGCGCCAGGCGCCTCGTCGCCGCGATGCACGCGATGAGACAGGCCTCCACGACGGCGATCCACAGCCAGTACGCGGGCCACGGAGGCAGCGCGTTGAGCGCGACGCCGAGCGTGTACGCGACGAACGGGAAGTAGCGGTAGAAGTAGGCGTAGGGCACCACGCGGTCCGGGTCGTCCATCGGGCGCTGGTAGATGTCGCGCCCCTCGAGGACGTACCGCCCCGCCTGGTAGAACGCGAAGAAGTCGCTTCCCTGCCCCTCCCCGATGTTGTGCATGCCCTCGGGGAAGAGCGGGTTCAGGAAGTGCGTCGGCCCGACGAGCGACGCGACGAACAGCGCGTGCACGACGATGGCCGCGGTGAGCGCGAGCTTCGCGGTCCTCGTCACGCGTCCTCCCTTCGCGTCCGCCCCGCCGCGCGCCGGAGCGCGCGGTGCCACGGCTTCTCCGCGGTGAACTGCATGAACGGCGCGGGCTCCGCTCCGAACGACGCCTTGAAGGCGTCCACTCCCTCGATGCCGGCGCTGGCGCCGAGGTTCATGATCGCCATGCCCCGCCGCCTTGCGTCCTCGATGGCCGCCGCGTGGAGGAGATTGTTGGGCGCAAGCGCCCGGGCGCTGTCGCGGGAGACGTTGCCCCAGTTGACCACCATGTCGTGCATCGCGAAGTTGAGATCCCCCGCGATGATCCTCCCCTCGTGCTCGGCGAGCCACATCTGCACGGCCTCCGGGTCGAGGCGCGCCATCGCCCGGAAGAACGGAGGGCCGAAGCCGCAGCGGGCGCGCCAGCGCCGACAGCACTCGGCCAGCATGTCGCCGTACTCCAGGAAGTCGCTCTCGGACGCCGCGCGGCGGACCGTGACGCCGGCGGCCTCGGCCTTCCGGATCTTGTTGCGCGCCGACGGCTTGAAGCCCGCGCTGATCTCCTCCGCGGTCCGCGACGAGAGGCGGACGATCTGGGCGGCCTCGCGCGTCGCGCGAAGCCCGCGGGGCGCCTCCTGGATCCTGCCGGCGAAGTCGGTGAGGTGGGCCGCGCCGATGAGCGGGGCCGCAGCCAGCCGCGCGAACGCGGCGACGAGCGCGCGGGCGGAGCCGGCCGGCGCCGAGCGGCCGAGCAGCGGCCCGCCGAACGTGCCGTACGGCATCGAGGCGAGCACCGACACGCCCATCCGACGGATCCTGACGAGAGGCATGGCGCAGACCAGCTCGCCGTCGAGGCTTCCCATCAGGAAGAGCGGCCGCATCCCCGGCTGCGAGCCGGCCAGCAGCGACATCCACGGCAGCGTGTGGAAGAACGTCGCGCGCGAGTCCTCGCGAACGAGACGTCCCCACTCGTCGGGCTCGACGGCGCGTCGCAGGTCGATGAGCACGCCGGCCTACCTCTTGTAGTAGAGCATGACCTTCCGCACCGCGTCGATCGCGTCGGCGACGTCCGACTCGGTCATCGTCGGGTAGATCGGAAGCGAGACGGCGCGCTCGAAGTACGCCTCCGTCGCCGGAAACGCGCCCGCGCCGTAGCCGAGGTGGTCCCGGAAGTACGGGTGATAGTGGATCGGAATGAAGTGCACGCTGACGCCGATGCCCTCGTCCAGGATACAGCGGATGAAGCGGTCGCGATCGACGCGGACGCTGCGCGGGTCGATCTGGATCGTGTACAGGTGCCACGCGTGGACGCCGTCGTCGCACGGCGGCGGCACGGTGAGGCCGTCGAGGTCGGCGAAGCCGGCGGCGTAGGCGCTCGCGATGCGCCCGCGGGCCGCGCCGAGCTCCCCGATCCTCTCCATCTGGCAGAGCCCGATGGCCGCCTGCACGTCGTTCATGTTGCACTTGTAGCCGGCCTCGAGGATCTCGTAGTACCACGGGCCGCGGTCGCTGTAGCGCTTCCAGGCGTCGCTGCTCATGCCGTGGAGCGAGAGGCACGCCACCTTCGCGACGAGGGCCTCGTCGTGTGACGTCACCATCCCGCCCTCGCCCGTCGTGATGCCCTTCGTCACATAGAAGCTGAACGCGGTGGCATCGGCCATCGCGCCGACCCTCCGGCCCCGGTACTCGGACCCGATCGCGTGCGCCGCGTCGGCGACGACGCGCACGCCGCGCCCGCGCGCCGCCTCCATGATGGCGTCCATCGGACAGGGGCGGCCGCCGAAGTGCACGGGCATGAAGACCTTCGTGCGGGGGGTCGCCGCGGCGTCCAGGATCTCAGCCGTGACGTTCAGCGTGACCGGGTCGACGTCCACGAGCACGGGCCTCGCCCCGAGGTGAAGCGTGACGTTGGCGCCCGCCGCGAAGTTGAGCGCGGGCAGCACGACCTCGTCCCCGGGGCCGACGCCGAGCGCGGCCATCGAGAGGTGCAGCCCGGCGGTGCAGGAGCTCAGGGCGGCCGCGTGCTTCACGCCGACGTACTCCGCGACCGCGCGCTCGAGCTCGCGCGTCTTCGGGCCGACCGTCAGCCAGCCGGACCGCAGGACCTCCGTCACGCGGTCGATCTCGTCCTGTCCGATCGACGGCCTGGCGAAGGGCAGGAAGCGCGCTCGCACCGGCGCCCCGCCCTCACAGGCCGGAAGGCTCTTCTTCATCGTCCCCCCTGCGGGGCATGTCCGGGAAGATCAGTCTGAGCTCGCTCATGATGCCGTCCCGGTCGCCGCGCTCGGCGAGCGCCTCGAGCCGCGCGACCGCCGACCTGTGGTCGGTCCCTGCCTCGGGCGGCTCCGACTGCAGCATCATGACCTTGTCGTGTCTCGTCTTCGACAGCACCTCGTCGGCGCACCACAGCTCCTCGTGCAGCTTCTCGCCGGGTCTCAGGCCGCGGTACCGGATCTTGATGTCCCTTCCCGGCTCCAGGCCGGACAGGCGCACGAGGTGCTCGGCCAGCTCGGCGATGCGTATGGGGTCGCCCATGTCCAGCACGAAGATCTCGCCTCCCTGCCCCATGAAGCCGGCCTCGAGCACCAGCATCGCCGCCTCGCGGATCGTCATGAAGTAGCGGGTCACGTCCGGGTGCGTCACGGTGACGGGGCCGCCGAGCGCGATCTGCTGGCGGAACATGGGCACGACGCTGCCGCGGCTCCCGAGCACGTTGCCGAACCGGACCGCGATGAGCTTCGTCGGGCAGCCCGCGCGGGTCGCGTCGAGCAGCAGAAGCTCCGCGAGCCGCTTCGACGCGCCCATGACGCCGCGCGGGCGCACGGCCTTGTCGGTCGAGAGCATGACCAGGCGGTCGACGCCGTAGCGCGCCGCCGCGTCGATGAGCTTCCTCGTCCCGGTCACGTTGTTCTTGATCGCCTCGTCGGGATAGAACTCCATGAGCGGCACGTGCTTGTGGGCCGCCGCGTGGAGGACGACCTCGGGCCGGTGCTCCCTGAAGAGCAGCTCGAGCGCCGTCTCGTCCCTCACACTGCCGATCACGGGGACCCTGTCCAGCTTCGGATGGTCGAGGCCGAGCTCCTGGTCGATCTCGTAGATGCTGTTCTCGCCCCGTCCGAGGAGCACGAGCCGCCCCGGCTCGAACGACGAGACGAGGCGCGCGAGCTCCGAGCCGATGGACCCGCCGGCGCCCGTGACGAGGACGCGCCTGCCCTTCAGGTACCCCGTCATCTCCTCGGCGTCCAGCTTGACCGTCTCCCGCCCCAGGAGGTCGTCGAGCTGCACCTCGCGGATCTGGCTGATCTGCACGTCGCCGAGGATGATCTCCCACACGCCGGGCACGATCTTGAAGGGGCGTCCGGCCTCTTCACACAGGCGGACCACGTCGCGGACCGTGCGCCCGCGCGCGGACGGGATGGCGATGATGATCTGGTCGGCGCCGTGCCGGGAAGCGATCCCCGCGAGATCGTTGATGCGCCCGAGGACGGGCGCGCCGGCGATGGTCGCCCCGAGCTTGGACTCGTCGTCGTCCAGGAACCCGACGACGACGTGACCGGTCTCCGGCCGCGACGCCAGCTCCGCCGCCACCATGGCGCCCGCCGCCCCCGCGCCCACGATCAGGGAGCGAAGCGGCTGTGAGCCGCAGGCTGGTCCCCTCTTTCCCGTGCTCATCGCTCCTCGGTGCGCTCCGCGGCCGACACGCCGGTCGGAGGCGTGACGACGCCGTCTACCGGACGATGGCGGCCTTCACGAAGAACCGGTCGCCGGACGGCGTCTCCACGCGCACGACGTACACTCCGCTCGGCACCTCGTACCCGCGCCGGTCGAGCGTGTCCCACGCGTAGGGCTCCGAACGGTCGAGCTCGCGGACGCGCTGACCTGTGATGTCGTACACGTCCACGGACGATCCGTCCGGCACGCCGAACACGTTCATCGGCCCCGTCGCTTCCGCGGCCTTCCAGGGGTTCGGGTACACGTAGACGAGCCCGGCCTGCGGCCCGAACCCGGAGTCGTAGTACGCGATGGCGGTGGCCTGCGTCGACGGGTCCGACGTCAGGGCCCACACGCGTCCCGTCGATTGCTCGACCGCCAAGGCCTGGACGGTGCCGTACGGAAGACCGTCGCCGGTCCCGAAGGTGAGACCGACGGCGCCGCTGCCGTACAGCATCGCGACGCCGGCGTCGGTGCCGACCCAGATGTGCCCCTGGGCGTCCGCTGCGATGGCGCGGACCTGGGTGCCGGGCAGCCCGGAGACCGTGGTCCACGAGCCCGTCGAGGGGCTGTAGACGGCAAGGCCGCCCAGAGTCCCCGCCCACACGCGGCCGTCCGGACCGACATGCAAGGTGTGCACCAAAGCGCTCGGAAGGCCCGTTCCCACGGCGTAGTGGGCCCACGTGTCGTCGGCGAACGTGTCGAGATTCCCGTATCCCCAGACATCCACGCCGGTGGCGTAGTAGCCGATCCAGAGCCTCCCGGCCTGGTCCACCGCGAGCGCGCGCACGTCGTCGTCGGAGAACCTCGTGGAGTCCGGCGACCAGGCGTTGTCGAAGTGGTACCACTCGTCGTCTGCCGTCGTGGAGGGGTCGTTGTCGACCAGGCACTCCACGATGCCCGGGAGGTAGTGGTCCTCGTCGCGCATCCCGAACCACTTCGTCCCGTGCGCGTCCTCCGCCATCGAGAACACCCGGAAGTTCACGAGCTCGGTCGGATGCGAGTAGTACGTCCACACGTCGTCGGAGGTGTCCGCGAGCGTGCCCCCGTCGTTCAGCCTGTCGACCGTCTCGGATCCGTCGCGCGCGACCCACTTGTCCCCCGCCGCGTCGACGAACACGGTGTAGTTCCAGTTGTCGAGCCGGATCCCCCCGGCCGACGCACGGTGCGCCATCCACGTCATCCCGTCGTACCCGACGAGGCCGTCGCCCTGGGTGGACATCCAGAGCGTGCCTCCTTCGATGGTCATGTCGAAGATCCGCCCCGTGTAGGGATAGGCCACCGCCTGCCACGCGTCGGCCGCGTCCGCGGCCCCGAGCGGGCCGGCGGCAAGCAGAAGAGCGATCCAGAACGTCGCGCGCATGGTCATCGTCCTTCGTTGGAGTGGTCCCGTGTTCCGTCCCGTCGTTTCCCCGCCGGCGGGCGCGGCTCGCCGAGCCGGCCCGCGAACGCGCGCGCGAGCCAGGCGAGCACGATCCTGAGGTCGCCGCCGAGCGACCAGTTCTGCACGTAGTACGCGTCGAGCGCGGCGGCGTTGCCGGCCCCGGTGTCCGCGTCCGCGAGCTGCGACAGGCCCGCGATGCCGGGGCGCGCGTCGAAGCGCAGTCTCTCCCTTGCGTCGAAGCGGGACACGCTGCCGGCCTCGGCGGGGGCCGGCCCGACGAGGCTCATCTCGCCGCGCAGGACGTTCAGAAGCGCCGGGAACGCGGACAGACCGTGCCGCTCGGCGAACCGCCCGAGCGGCCCCGGCGCTTCGTCGCGCGGGAGCACGAACATGCCGTACGACCTCCCGCCGAGCCCGGCCCGCTCCACGAGGGAGAGCGCCCGTCTCCCCCGCAGCGCCGCGACGGCGGCCGAGACGGCGAGCGCCGGCGACCACAGCGCGACGAGCGCGGCCGCGGCGACGGTGTCGAGGCCCCGCTTGAGGCCTGCGCTCGCCCTGAAGAGCGCCTCCCGCTCGAACGCGATGACCGGGAGGTCCATGAACTCCTCGACCGTCGCGCGGCGCGTCAGGAGATCCGAAAGCCCGGACACCATTCGCACGTCCACCGCGCTCTTCCGCGCCCGCAGCAGGAAGTCCGCGACCTCGTCCGACGGGACGCTCGGATCGCTGAAGATGACCGTGCCGATCCTGTGGGCCTCGATGAGCCCGGGGAGGTCCCTCAGGGCGCCGAGCACCGGAGCCTGCGGCGACGCCTGCCGCGCCTCGCCCGTCCGCTCGACGAAGCCCGCGACGTCGTACCCGAGGTCCGTCCGCGACCGGATCCGCTCGGCGAGGCGACCGGCGGACGGCCCCGTGCCCACGATGGCGACGCGCTCGAGGTCGAAGCGCCCCGCGTGCAGGCGGCCGCGCGCCGCCCGGGCAACAGCCCTCAGGGACGCGGCGAGGACCGCGACGAGGACGCAGAAGACCCCGACCAGCACCCTGGAGTACAGCACCTGCGACGTGAGGAAGGTGCTTGCCATGAGCACGACCGCCGCGATGGCCGTGCCGCGCAGCACCCTCACGAAGACCTCGCTTCCCGGCTCTCTCTCCGCGCGCGCGGCGTACAGGCCGACGAACGCGAACGACAGGGCGATGACGATGTTGGCGAACGCCAGGAACGGCGCGTACACCGCCGCCCCGAACATGGGTTTCGCCAGGAGCCCGCGAAGGCTCGACCTGAGCGCGTAGGCCAGGGCGAACGAGGCGTTCACCGCGATGAGGTCCGACCCGAGCAGCAGCGCGCCGGTCAGCACGCGCCGGTATCGCTTCACGTCGTACACGGCCTTTCCCCACTTCTCGTAGAAGTGGAAGAGCGACATCGCGTGCGCCGCCACGTGCCGGGACGGCCTGAGGCGAGCGCTCCCTCGCGCATGGCGGTGCCGCATGACCGAGTCGGGCGCGTAGTACACGCGCCAGCCGCTCTGCCACGTCCGGTAGCACCAGTCCACGTCCTCGAAGTAGAGGAAGAAGCGCTCGTCCATGAGACCGATGTCGCGGAGGGCCTCCCGCCGGATCATCATGCACGCGCCGATGACCCAGTCCACGGGGCCGGGCTCGTCGTGGTCGTAGTCCAGCATGAGGTAGTCCGCGACGGCGCTGCTGTTCCTGAAGATCCTCCCGAGCACGCCGCGGCGCAGGAGCAGCGTGACGAACGTGTAGAAACGCCTGCACGAGTACTGCAGCGTCCCGTCCGGGTTGAGCAGCTTCGACGCGGCGATCCCGGCGTCGGGGTGCCCGTCCATGAACGCGGCGAGCCGGCCGACCGAACCCGGCGTCACCGTGACGTCGGGGTTCACGACGAGCACGTATCTGCCCGAAGAGAGTCCGATCCCCTGGTTGACTCCCCTGGCGTACCCCACGTTCGCGTCGTTTGCGACCACGCGAACGCGCGGGAACCGCTCCCGGAGGGCGCCGGGGGTGCCGTCGGAGGACGCGTTGTCGACGACGATCGTCTCGATGACGGCGCCCGACCCCTCCGACTCGAGCGACGCGAGGCAGTCCGACACGGCGTCCCGGCCGTTGTACGAGACGATGACGACCGAGACGCCCGCCGCGCAGGCCTCTCCTACGCCCTGCGCAGGATCCTCTCGAGCCGCAGGCGCCAGACCAGCCACGTGGCCTCCCATACGATGCGTCGCGACATCTTCGACGTGCCGGCGTGTCGGTCCACGAAGACGATGGGGATCTCGAGCATCGAGAACCCTCTGCGCCAGCACCGGAAGTTGACCTCGATCTGGAAGGAGTACCCGTCGGAGCGGACCGTGTCGAGGTCGATCGCCTCGAGGACGCGTCTCCGGAAGCACTTGTAGCCGCCCGTCGAGTCCCTGAGCGGCAGGCCAGTGACGACGCGCGTGTAGACGTTCGCGAAGTAGCTCAGGAGCAGCCGGCGGAGCGGCCAGTTGACGACGTTCGCGCCCGTGATGTAGCGCGACCCGAGGACCACGTCGTACGTCCCCGCGGCCTCCACGAGCTCGGGGATGACCGCCGGGTCGTGGGAGAAGTCCGCGTCCATCTGCACGATGATCTCGGCGTCCGTCTCGAGCGCCTTCCGGAAGCCCTCGACGTAGGCCGAGCCGAGCCCCATCTTGCGCGGCCGGTGGATCACCCGGACCCTCGGGTCCGCGGCCGCCAGCTCGTCGGCGAACGCGCCGGTTCCGTCCGGCGAGCCGTCGTCCACGACGAGAAGGCGCACGTCGGGCAGGACGCCGAGCGCGAGGGGTGCCAGGCGAGCGAGGTTCTGGCGCTCGTTGTACGTCGGGATGACGACCATCACCCTCACGTCCAGTGTCTCCTGCGGCGTTCGGGAACGGCCCACAGCGCGGCGATCACCGCCGCCGCGCACAGCGTCAGGACGAGGCCGCGCCGGATCCCTCCCGCGTCGTACCTCATGACCACGCTGTGCTCGCCGGGCTCAAGATAGACCGAGCGGAAGGCGTAGTTCGCGCGGTAGATGCGCGTCTCGGTCCCGTCAACGAACGCCTTCCACCCAGGCTCGTAGTATATCTCCGAGAACACCAGGAGACAAGGGCCGGCCGCCGAGACCCTGACCTCCATGCGCTCCGGTTCCCGCGAGACGATCTCGACGCCGCCGCCCGCGACGTCCGCGAGCGGCCCGGGAAGGATGTCCTCGACGACGGCCGTGGCGGACGGGTCGAAGTCCTCCCGGCCGAAGCGCTGGAGCGCCTCGTCGTGCGACGCCGCGCGCTCCGCCCTGCCGACCAGGAACGCTCTCGGCAGAGCCGCCGCGAACTCGTGGACGCCGGGAGCGACCTTCGTGAACGCCGGATGGTCCAGCTCCTCGGGCCCGACGACGTACCTGACATTGAGGAGGGCGAGGAGCCTGAGGTTCGTGAGCCCGACGCGGTTGAGGAGCGCGTCGTACGCCGCGAGCTTCGCGGGGTGGTAGCCGCCCGCCGACTCGAGCCCGTGGTACATGAGCGCGTTGGAGCTGAAGTCCTCCCCCAGCGGCAGCACCCTGAACGGGCCGGGCCGGCTCTTCAGGAAGCGAAGCGCCTGCGTCTCCGGGTAGTAGGACGAGAGGGCCCTAAGTGGCGTCGGGTGCATGAAGCGCCCGTCGACGATCGCGAGGTCCCACGTGACGACGCCCAGCAGGAAGAGCGCCGGCAGCGCTGCCGGAAGGCGCTTCGACGCCGCGGCGATCACGCTCACGGCGGTGGCCGCGGCCATCGCCACGAGGATGCCGCCGTCCCGGACCGCCATGCCCGCCGCCCGCGCGCCGACCGAGCGCAGGAACGAAGCCTGCACTCCCGCGTGCTTCGCGATGAGCGCGGCGCCGGCCGAGTCCGCGAGGCGCCCGCGCGACGCCACCACCAGGAGCCCCACGACGGCGCCCGCCGCGCCCAGCCCGATCGCCCACGCCGTCCAGCCGCCGCGATCGCGTCCCTCCTCGCCCAGGAGCGTCGAGGCGCCGTGACCGGCCAGCGCCGCGACCGCGAACTGCGCGACGAGCAGGAAGAGCGCGGGGACGCGGAACTTGTCGAACCACGGAAGCGACTCGTAGACGAGCCGGTAGAGCGGGCCGAAGTGCCTGCCGAACGAGAGGGCGAGCCCGAGGACGAACAGCAGCGCGAGAAGCCCCACGTCCCGCCCACGCTTCCGCGCCACCGCGATGACGGCGAGCGCGAGCACGACGTAGCCGAAGTAGTGCGACACCTGCTGGAAGGGCATGGTCCCCCAGTAGGTCTCGTCCGCCAACCCGAACAGGGACGGCACGAGGAACGTGAGGATCTCCTTCGGGTGGAACGACCACATCGTCGCCTGTTCGAACCCCATGCCCCCGCCCGCCGCCGTCCTCGTCGAGAGCGCGGCGTATTCGCGCAGCGGCACGAGGAGCACGCCCGCAAGGAGCGCCGCCAGGCCCGCCGCGAACCCGACGGCAAGCGCCCTCCTGAGCCAGCGGCGCCACGACGGGCGCGGCGGCGCGGCCAGGTGGCACAGGACGAGGATGCCCACCATGAGCCACGTGTAGTAGCTCACCTGGACGTGGCGCGCGAGGAACTGGAGCCCGCCCAGGAGCGCGAGCGCCGCGACCCACCGCCGCCGCCCCGTGTCCATCACCTGCTGGGTTGCGAGGAGGACGAGCGGGATGTACGCCGCCGTGAGGATCTTGCCGCCGTGTCCGATGGCGGCAAGCCCGACGAGGTGCGGCGTCAGCATGAACGCGACGGCCCCGGTCACGGACCCCGCGTGGCCGACGCGGCGCGAGCGCAGGAAGAAGAACATCCCGAAGCCGGCGAGCACGTAGTGGAGCACGAGGAAGGTGAGCCGCGGAAGGTCGACGCCCGGGATGGCCTCGAGCGCCCGCTTGATCCAGAACGAGGGATACACGACCGCGTTCCAGCTCATGCTGTCGAAGAAGGGCATGCCCGAGAAGATGTGGGGGTTCCACAGAGGCAGGCGCCCCGAGGCGATCTCCTCCTCGGCGTGCCTCTCGAAGATGAGGGCCGCCGCGAGGACGTCGCCGCCCGTGAGCACCTGGCGCAGGAAGAGCGTGCGGCCGAAGAAGGCGAGCGCGACGCCGACGATGATGAGAAGGGACACGAGCGTCGCCCTCGTTCCGAAGACCGGCGCCCTTGCCCGCGCGGCCGCCGTCGAGGGGCGGCGCGCTCTTCCGGAACGTCGTGTCATGGTGGTTCCCTCCGCCGGCGCGTCCCCGGGCCTGGCGTCACACGTCCACGGTCGCGCCGCGCCGCGGCGCTCCGAGGCACGCCCTGTAGCGCCACACGATGATCGACGCCCCCGCGTACCGCGTGGCCCACGCCGCCGCGGTGGCGAGCGCGGCGCCCAGGAGACCCATCCTGAGGATGAGGAGGACGTCGAGCGCCACGTTGAACGCCGAGGCGCCGATGCTGAACCAGAGGAAGCTCCGGAGCGCCTCTCTGGGCATGCGGCCGCCGATGATGCTCGAGGGCACAGCGTAGAACAGCTTGATGACGCCCGACAACATGAAAGGCGCGATGAGGTACGCGCCCTCGTCGTACCGCCCGCCGTACAGCACGCGGACCGCGTCGTCGCCGAAGAGCCAGTACGGGACGGCGGCGGCGAGCGCCACGACGGCCACCGCCGCGTTGTACCGCGCCATGCGAACCGTGCCGACGCGCGACACCCACGGCATCATCACGAAGTTCACGGCCTGGAAGAGGAAGTCGAAGCCCTTCATGACGGCGAACACCGTCGCGTACACGGCGAGGTCCCGGTACGGCATGAGCTTCCCGATGATGAGCTTGTCCATCCCCACCATGACCGTGAAGGACAGGCTCAGACCGAAGAAGAGGAAGCCTTCGCGGAAGACCGACTCGGGGACCTTCACGGTGGCCCCGGGCGTCCGCGCCGTCGCCACGCTGGACAGCGCGAGCGCGCTCACGCCGTAGGCCGCGAGGAACGCGACGAGCGCGCCGGTCGTGGACATCGTTCCGAGGCCGAGAAGCCCCGCGAGGATCACCGCCGCCACGATGGCGGGCGCCCATGCCGCCCCCATGGCCGGCTCGTAACGGTGCCCGCCCCGAAGCGCCGAGCTTCCGATCGTGACCGCGCTCTGCGCGGCGACGAGCACGATCAGCGTGGCGGCCGCGAGCCCGCCGAGCCCGTAGACCCGGCCACCGACGAACCCTGCGAGGACACCGAGCGGCGTCGCCGTGAGCAGGATGCGCCGGGTGTACGAGCGGATGTCGTACGAGGAGTCCGCCGAGGCCGCGAAGCGGACGATCGCCGAGTCCTGTCCCAGGATGGCGAGCGTGGAGAGCAGCGGCACGGCGCCGAGGATGAGCGAGATGAGGCCGACGTCGTGCTTCGAGAGCGACCTCGCGAGGATGGTCTGCGTGACGATCTGGAGCGCGGCCCCGACGACGACGATCGCGAACACGCGGCCGACGCGCACGTGCGTGCCGTCGAGCCGCGGCATGAGGTCCCTCGTGATCGTCCTTGCGTCTCTCACGGCGCCTCCGTCGAGGCCGGCCGGTCGCTCAGTCGATGTACCCCAGCGACCTCAGCTGCTCGCGGATCGACTCGTTCTCGTCCGCCGGACCGTCCTCCGCGGCGCGCCGCGGCACGAGCCCGTCGTACGACGGCACGGACCGCACCGGGAGGCGGCGCAGGTGCTCATCGCGGAGGATGCTCGTGAAGGGCCGGCCGTCCATGTCCTCGGGGACGGGAAGACCCATGACGGCGAGCGCGGTCGGCGCGACGTCGAGCACCGACATGCCCTCGACCCGTCCACCGGCGCGGAACGCCGGCCCGGCCGCGATGAACACGCCGGTCATGTCGTGGCGGCCCGTGAGCTCCGGCATCCCGGGCTTCGGGTCCAGCCTCGCGCGGAACCCGTGATCGGAGACGAGGAGCACGTTGACGTCGTCGCCGAGCGCTTCGAGAAGCCGCGCAAGCAGACGGTCCTGGTACGCGTAGTAGTTCGCGATGACGCTCCCGAAGCGCTCGCGCTCGTCGGCCGGGACCTCCCCGAACGGCGCCGGGTCCGCGTACCGCCAGAAGAAGTGCTGCACGAAGTCCACGCCCCGGTAGTAGACGGCGGCGAAGCGCGGCCGCGAGAGCCTCGCCAGCGCCGCCATCGAGCCGCCGTAGATGCCGTCGCGCAGGAACCCCCACCTGAGCGGCTCGTCGACGATGCGGTTCTCACGGAAGCGCGGGTCCGTCCTGGGGAGTCGCTTGTACCCCGGATCGAGCGTGAACCGCCCGAACTGGGCCAGTCGCCTGTTGGTGCCCCGTCCGCTCAGAGCGTGCAGGACCTGCGTCGGGCCACGCAAGAGCGAGTGCATCCGGTCCGAGACCACGAAGCCGTTCACGCGGCTCGCCGGCCAGGTCACGTACCAGCCGACGACCCCCACCGGGACCCCGTGGGCCGACGCGATCTCCCACATCGGCGCGGCCCCGACCATCGTCGCGTTGACCGGGACGCCATGCTCGTTGACGAAGTCGGCGATGCCGTGCTTTTCCGAGGTCTTCCCGGTGGCGATGGTCGTCCAGATGGACGGCGAGATCAGCGGCTCGACCGATCGCAGCGGCCCGTGGCAGCCCGCTTCCATGAGGCGGGCGAACGTGGGGAGCTTCCCGGCCTCAACGAGCGGGCCGAGCATCTTCCACTCGCAGCCGTCCACGCCGACGACAACGACGCGGGGGACCGAACCGGGCTTAAGGCCGGCCGGCAGCTCGAGCCTGGCGAGCCTGCCGGCGCGCGACGCCGAGCCGACCACGATGAGCGCCAGCGCGCAGGCGGCGAGCGCCGCCCCGAGGACGCCCGCGCCCCTCGGCCCGAGGCGCGACACGAGAAGCGCCACCGCCCGCGGGACGAGCGCGCCTGCGGCCCACGCCGCGAGCGCCCCCGCGACGAGCACGAGCCCAAGCCCGATGACGTTGAGCTCAAGCGTGGTCAGCCTGCCGGCCCTGATGTTCAGCTCGGAGCCCTTGAGGGGGAGGAAGGTGATGCCGAGGAGGAACCACAGCGTGAGGCTGCCGCACGCGCGGAGGATCCAGGACATCGCGGCGGCCGAACCACCCGGTCCCGCGCCGCCGGTCGCCGGAAGGACGGCGATCGCGCCGATCAGGAGATAGGCGACGAAGACGAGGCCGACGAGCGCGACCGTCTGGCCAGCGCCGAGCGCGAACGAGAAGCCGCTGGTCGCGAGGCCCCGAAGCCCCATCCAGACGCCGACCGCGAGCGCGAGGCCCGCGGAGGTCGCGAGCAGCGTGAGGAAGACCCCCTCCTGCCTCATCCCCCGCCCTTCGGCTCGCCCGCGGCCCCGAGCACCGCGGTGAGCGCATCGAGCACGTCACCGACCGGGACGGAGTCCATGCAGGACGGGCTCACGTCGCAGGTCCGCCTGTAGCACGGCGCGCAGTCCACGCGCGCGATGACCTTCCGGCCGCGCCCGTAGAGGTCGATCTCCTGCGGGGCGGTCGGACCGAAGACCGCGACGACCGGGACGCCGAGCGCGACGGCGATGTGGAGCGCCATCGTGTCGCCCGTGACGACCGCGTCGCACAGGCCGACGAGCGCCGCGTAGTCGAGGAGCCCGTGGGTGTCTCCGTCCACCGCCGCGCCGTCGGCGAGCCTGAGCGTCTCCTCGGCGCGCTCCCTGTCCGCCGGGCCGCCCAGGACGAGCACGGAGCCGTCGAGCCTCGCGCGGACCGCCTTGGCGAGCTCGGCGCAGGACTGCGGCGGCAGGGCCTTGTTGGCGAACACCGCGCCCGCGCCGACGACGATGCCGACGAGCGGCTCGCGCGGCGAGAGCGCGGCGAGGAAGGACCGCGCCCGCTCGACGGACGCCTCCGGCAGCGTCAGCGTGCACGGGTCGCCCTCGTACGCGAGTTCCGCGACGCCGCACGCGACCTCGGGATAGGTCTTCGTGTTGACGCGGAACTTGAGCTCGTCGGACAGCCCCAGCGCGAGGTCGTAGGCCGCGCCCTCGTTGAGCGCGCGCACGGTCCCGAAGTCCGACAGCTCGAAGCCGAGTCTGCGCCCGGCGCGCACGGTCCGCATGAGCGCCGCGGCGCGCGGCTCCTTGTCCAGGCAGACGGCCAGGTCGAACGACTGCGCCCCGAGGACGAGCGCCGTCTCGAAGCCGAAGGGCATGGTCCTGTCGATGTGCGGGTTCAGAGCGACGAGCGGCAGCGCCGCCTCGTCGGTGACCCAGGTGACGTGCGCGGGGTCGTGCTCCCTTCGAAGCGGCGGGAGGATCGCGGTCGAGCGCAGGACGTCCCCGGGCGCGGCGAGCTTGATCACGAGCGCGCGCGTGCCCATCGGCGCGTACGCGTCGCAGCCCGCGCAGTCCCTGCGCGGCGCGCAGGGACGGTCCCCACGATACCTTCTGCAGTCGAGCTTCACGTCTCCCGCCATGCGTTCCCCGCCGCCGCGCGGCCGCCGCCGGTTCACTTGCCGATGTACCCGAGCGCCCGCAGTCTCTCCTTCGCCGCGTCGTCGAGGGGTGTCTCGAGCGGCGTCGTGTCCGCCGCCGCGCCCGGCGTCTCGTATGTCTCGACGAAGGTGATGGGGTGTCTCTCGAGGAAGTCCGGCTCGAAGATCGCCTCGAGCGGCCGCCCGTCCATGTCCCGCGCCGCCGGAAGCCCGTAGTACGCGAGGACGGTCGGCGTCACGTCGGTCACCGAGGCCCGCGGGATGCGGAAGTCCCTCCTGATGCCCGGGCCGCTTGCGATGATGACGCCGTCGAGGGCATGGTCCCACGGCACGTCCTTGGCGCCCTCGAGGGTCCTCACGTCGTCCCCCCGCTCCCAGACCTGCTTGAGATCGCCCTTGGTCTCGAAGCCGTGGTCCGAGACGATGAGCACGGTGACGTCCTTCGACGTCTTCGCGAGATACGCGGCGATGACGCGGTCGGCGTAACGGTAGAAGTTGCGGATCACCTCGCCGTAGAGGCGGTGGTTCTTGTCGTTGACGGCAAACCCCCTGTCGCGCTGGAATCCCCAGAAGTAGTGCTGCGCGACGTCGATGCCGTTCAGGTACAGCGCGAACACGTCCGGTGACTCCCGCTCCCAGAACGCGAGGCCCGCGTCGGCGAACGACCTGTCCCGGGCGTAGACCCATCTGACGTAGAAGTCCGAGATCGGCCCCACGCGCTGTGAGTCGGAGAAGAACCGGTCGAGGTCCACGGGCGTGACGTCCTTCTCGAGGATGATGAACGGGCGGAACGCCTCGAACAGCGAGTCCGGGTAGGTTCTTCCCGGGAACTCCGGGATCTCGAAGTTCGCGATGACGCCCCTGCCCGTGCCGAGCGGCACGCCTCCATCGCTCATGGCCACCGGCCACGCGCGGTCGGTGATCATGAAGCCGTTGACCTCCTCGGCCGGCCAGCTCGGCCACCAGCCGACGATGCCGACGGACACGCCCTCGTCCGAGAGGATGTTCCAGAACGCCTTGACCCGGCGCAGGTTCGACGTCACCGGGACGGAGCGGTCCGTGCCCGGGATCTTCGCGACGAAGTCGGTGATCCCGTGCCGTCCGGGGAGCACGCCGGTCGCGATGGTCGTCCAGACGGGCGGCGACTGCATGGGCTCGAAGCTCTCGAGCACGCCGTACGAGCCCTCCTTCGCAAGCCGTGCGATGGTCGGGAGCTCCCCGGCCTGGATCATCGGCGCCATGATGGTCCACGTCGCGGCGTCCAGCCCGAAGATGAGAAGCTGCGGCCGCGGCTCCGCCTTCCTCGCGCATCCCGCGGCGAGGAGGAGGGCCGCGCAGACGAACGCTCCCGCGGCGCGCCTCATGCCCCCGGTCTCCTTTCCCTCCTTAGCACGGCGTCACGCGCTCCCCTGACGACCGCCATGGCGACGTCGCGGTGCCCGGCGCGGACCTGGGCGAACGCGAACCCGACCGCCCTGCCGAGCGTCGCCGGGACGATGCCCAGCCAGTGGTACCACCTCGCGTGCAGTCCGAAGAAGAGCAGCGTGCTCCGCAGGCGGTTGTAGACCTTGTAGGGCGTGAGCCCCCCGCCGGAGCTCATGGACACGCGGTGCCAGACCCTGGCCTCCGGGACCACGAGCACCGCATGGCCGCGCTCGACGGCCCTCACGCACCAGTCGGTGTCCTCATTGTACATCCAGTACGTCTCGTCCATGAGCCCGATCTCGCGGACCACCGACAGGCGCGCGAGCATGGCGCATCCCGTCACGTAGTCCGCCTCGCGGACGGTCCGGTATCTCCCGGTGTCGCGCTCGCGGATGGCCACGTGGCTGATGTCGCCCGACCAGTACGAGATGAGGCCGCCGAGCGACCAGATGACGTCGGGCGGGTCGTAGTAGTAGATCATCGGTCCCGCGAACGCGGCATGCGGCCGCTTCTCCATGGCCTCGACGAGGAGCGCCACCGCCTCGGGGCCGATCTCGGTGTCGTTGTTGAGGATGAAGGCGTAGTCCGCCCCGTGGGCGAGCGCGTGCCGGAGGCCCGCGTTGACGCCGCCGGCGTATCCGAGGTTCTTGGGGCTCTCGATGAGGACGGCCGCCGGGAACGACTGGCCGACCATCCCCTGCGACCCGTCGGTCGACGCGTTGTCGACCACGACCACGTCGAGGTTCTCGGCGTGCGAGGCGAAGAGCGTCGTGAGGCACCGCCCCAGGACCTCGCGTCCGTTCCAGTTGATCACGATGGCCGTGACGCGCGGCGCCGCCATGCTATGCGCCCTCCATCTCGAGGAAGTCCCGCACGGCTCTCCGCATGAGGTCGCCGGCGCGGTCGCGCCTCGCCTCACGCGCGACGTTCTCCCGCAGCGTCTGCGCCTCCCCTCCCCTGAAGTAGCGCGCGACCGCCGCCGCGAGCGCCTCCGGGTCTCTCGGGGGCACGATGTAGCCGGTCACCCCGTCGCGCACCACCTCGGGCAGCCCGCCGACGTCGGTGCTCACGACGGGAAGCCCGAACGCGTAGGCGATCTGCGTGATGCCGCTCTGCGTCGCGGACACGTACGGAAGGACGACGAGGTCCGAGGCCGCGAAGTACTCCCCGACCGCCTCGTCGGGCACGTGCTCCGCGACGACCGTGACGCGGTCGCCGATGCCCAGCTCGGAGATGAGCTCGTCGTACCGGCGCCGGTCCTCGTAGAACTCGCCGACCACGAGAAGCTGGGCGTCCGCGTCGCGCGCGATCGTCGGCATCGCGCGGAGGAGATGCTCGAGCCCCTTGTACGGCCGGACGTACCCGAAGAAGAGGACCGTCGGTCGGCGAAGCCCGAGGCGCGCGCGCGTCGCGTCGCGGTCGGTCGAGGAGGCGCCGTAGCACCCGTAGATCGGCAGCGCCGCCTGGCGCAGCGGCACGTCGGGGAAGAGCGACTGGATGCGCTGGGCGACGACCTCGGAGAGCACCATGAAGTAGTCGGCGGCCGAGAGCGCGTACCGCGTCAGGAACCTGTCGGCCCGCCGGTTCTCGTGCGAGACCACGTTCTCGCAGACGAAGACGATGCCCGATCCGGCCATCCGCCTCACGAGGCGCGCGATGACGCCGTGGCACGGTGCGAAGAACGGGTTCCACCACGTGAAGATGAGGAGGTCGGGGCGCCGCGAGGGGTGCGACAGCCAGCGCGCCGCCCGGAGCCACGAGAGCGGGTTGACGGAGTCGATGAGCTGCCGGGACGGCGTCGCCTTCACCGGGTCGCGGCTGAGGTTCATCTGCGTCGTGCCCGGGAAGAGGAGCGACGGGTAGAGGCGCGTGTAGGAGACGACGGTGACGTCGTGGTCCACGCGCAGGCTCTCGTAGAGGTGCGCGACGAAGAGGGCGTTTCCACCGCGGAACGGATAGGCGGGCCCGACGATGGCGATGCGCGCGCCCGTGCCCGCGTCGAACGATCTCGTTCCGTTGGTCCCCGCCGGCCTCTCAGCGGTCACGCTTCGCGTCCTCCCGAGCCAGGCGGACCCTCACGGGATGCGAGACCCCCTCGCTCCTCAGGTTCGCGATCATCTCCCCGAGGAGGCCGAACGACACGAACTGCACGCCGACGACCATGAGGAGAATGCCCAGCGTGAGGAGAGGCCTTCTCCCGATGGCCTCCCCCATGATCTTGATCACCGTGAGGTACACGCCGATCCCGAAGCCGCCCAGGAAGAGGATCCCGCCCATCATCCCGAAGAGATGCAGCGGCCGCGCGACGTAGCGCCGGAGGAAGAGCACGGTGAGCAGGTCGAAGAACCCGCGCACGAACCGCTCGGCCCCGAACTTCGACGAGCCGTGCGCCCGCGCGTGGTGCGTGACCTCGATCTCGGTCACGCGGAACCCCGCCCAGTGCGCGAGCACCGGCGTGAACCGGTGGAGCTCTCCGTAGACGCGGATGGTCTCCACCACGCTTCTCCGGTAGGCCTTGAGCCCGCAGTTCATGTCGTGCAGGCGCACCCCCGACAGCCGCGCCACGACCGCGTTGAACACCTTCGAGGGAAGCCGCTTCGACAGCGGGTCCATGCGGCGGCGCTTCCAGCCGCTCACGAGGTCGTAGCCGCCGTCGAGCGTGGCGATGAGCCGCGGGATCTCGCGGGGATCGTCCTGGAGGTCGGCGTCCATCGTGACGACGATCTCTCCCGCGGCCTCCGCGAAGCCCGTGGCCAGCGCGGCGGACTTTCCGAGGTTCCTGCCGAAGGACAGCACCTTGGCGCGCGGGTCCGCTTCGTGGAGCGAGCGCAGCACGCCGAGCGAACCGTCCGTGCTGCCGTCGTCGACGTACAGGACCTCCCAGCCGCCCTCGACGCCGGCCATGGCGCCGGTGATCGCCTCGTGGAGCGGGCCGAGGCTCGCCTCCTCGTTGAGGAGCGGAATCACGATGGACACGTGCATCGCTGGACCTCCGGGGCCGCCGTCGGGCGGCCCGTCACGCGGCGCTCTTGAGCCACTCGCACTCGAGCGCGACGCCTTCTTCGAGGGTCACCCGCGGCCTGAAGCCGAGGAGCTCGGCCGCTTTCCTGACGTCGGCGCCCGTGTCGGTCACGTCGCCGCTCGCCGGCGGGAGGCTCCTGCGCATGAGCGGCCTGCCGACCGCCGACTCGATCACGCCGATCGCGTGGTTGAGCGTGACCCTGCTCCCCCCGGCCACGTTGATCACCTCGCCCGGCGGGCCCGCATGGAGCGCGGCCTCCGTCGCGTCCACCACGTCGGACACGAACGTGAAGTCGCGCGTCTGTTCCCCGTCCCCGTACACCTCGACGGTCTCGCCCCTGAGCGCCGCCCGGATGAACCTGTGGAACGCCATGTCGGGCCGCTGCCGTGGCCCGTACACCGTGAAGTAGCGAAGCGACACCGTCGGAACGCCGTAGCTCCGGTGGTACAACGTCGCGAGCTGCTCCGCGGCGAGCTTCGTGACGCCGTACGGCGACACGGGCAGCGTGCGGCCGTCCTCGCGCATCGGGAGGTCCGTCGTCTGCCCGTAGACCGACGAGGAGGACGCCGCGACGAACTTCGAGATGCCGGTGGCGCGGGCCGCCTCGAGAAGCCGCTGGGTCGCGAGGACGTTGCAGTCCGCGTAGGTCGAGAACGTCGCGCCCCAGCTCGCCCTCACCCCGGCCTGCGCCGCGAGGTGGACGACGGCGTCGGCGCCGGCGAGCAGCCGGCCGACGTCGTCCCTCGCGAGGTCCACCTCGAGCAGCGTGAAGCGACGCGACGCGCGAAGGCCGGCGAGGTTCGCCTCTTTCGCCGCGCGCGGGTAGTAGTCGGTGAAGCAGTCGACTCCCGCGACCTCGATGCCGCGCGCGACGAGCCGCTCGGCGACGTGCGAGCCGATGAAGCCCGCCGCGCCCGTGACGAGGACCCTCCTCACGCCGCCCCCGCCTCCCTTCTCCCGCGCCCCCTGAAGCTGTCGGTGACGCGGATGCTCATGGCCCCGAACGACCACAGCCCGACGCCCGTGATGAGCGCTCCTGTGAGCGCGTGCGCGAGGAGCATGAGGGCGGCCGCGCTCGTCCTGTCCACGCCGAGCCCGTCGGCGAAGATGACGCCCATGAGGAACTCGTTGTGCCCGATCTGGGCCGGGGGCGTCGGGAGGATGTACGAGACCGACAGGAGAGTGTACCCGAAAAGGACTTGCGGGAAGGCGATCTCGATGGAGAAGGCCCTGAACATGAGCCAGAAGTACACGGCGTCGAGGAGCACGGCGGCCGCCGTGAGGGCCACGAGGGCCCAAAGCGACCGCGCGCTCGCCCGCGCGACCCCCATGCCCTCGACGAGGAGCGTGAACCACCTGGCCAGCCGGTCGCGCGCCGCCGGCGCGAGCCACGCCGTCGCCGACGAGAGCGCCCTCACCGTGCCGCGTCCGTTCACCAGGGCGAACAGGAGGAGCGCGACGGCGAGCAGGAACACGACCAGCACCGAGACCACGAGCGTGGCGACGTACCCCTGCAGCCGGAGCGAGAGCGCGGGCAGGAGCGCGAGCACGAGCGCGATGGACAGAAGCTCGAAGAGCTTGTCCACGTAGATGGTCGGGAGGCTCGTCGCGACGGGAACGCCGCGCAGACGCTTGAGGAAGAACGCCTTCGCGACCTCTCCCGCCCTGACGGGGATGACGTAGTTCACGAAGTACCCGGCCATGAGCATGAAGAAGCTCTCCGAGAACCGCACGCTCTGCACGGGCCTGAGGATGAGCCGCCAGCGCAGGCTCCTGAGCACGTACGCGGAGAGGTACACGGCCAGCGCGGCCCCCACCCAGCGCGCGTCGGCCCCGGCGACCAGGTCGCGCACCGCCGTGAGGCTCACGCCCCTGAGCGCGAGGAAGAGCAGGAGCCCGCCCGCCGCGCAGACGATCGCGATCCTCGCCTGGCGGCTCACGCGTCCCTCCTCTCCGCGAGGACGCCGCGGTGGTGCGCGAAGAGCGGTCGCAGGGGGCACCAGCGCGCCCGCTCAATGAGCGCGTGCCGCGCGAGGCCCGCCTCGAGTCGTGCGCGGCGGGCCGGGTCGAAGTAAGGCAACTCCGCGGCGCTCCACGTGTACCGCTCGAGGCGGGCCGAGGCTCGGGCCCGCCCGCGGAGGAACGGCAGGAACGTCGCGGCGACCTCCTCGATCGGCGAGTCGATGTCCGGCCACCACGGGACGTCCACGAGCAGTCGCTCCCGCGTCGCGAAGCCGCGTCGCCGAAGCGAGCGCTCGATGAGGCGCGTGTTCATGAGCGCGGCGCTGCCGTGGGTCCACGGGAGTCGGGCCGCGCGGTGGTGGAGCCTGTGGACGGGGAAGCCGTAGTTCGCGGTGTTCGACACGAACACGAGCACGAGGCGACGACTGGCGCGGCACATCCCGTCCAGCAGCGACTCCGGGTCGGGCGCGAGCGGGAGCGCGTTGAAGTTCCACACGAGGTCGAACGCCGCGTCTCCCCCGCCGAGGTTCCAGCCGTCCGCCAGGCGGACCGTCACCGCCGCCCCGAGCCCGAGGCCGTCCCAGACGCGACGCGCGAGTTCGGCCTCCTCCGCGTCGGCGAGCGCGACCTCCACGCGGGCCCCGCGCTGCGCGAAGGGCACGCTGTTGAGTCCGCGGATGCCCGTGATCCCGTCGGCGGGACCTTCGAGCACGCTCGCGATCCCGTAGCGGTCGGCGAGCTCCTCGACGAGCCGCGCGAGCGCGATGCGCTCGTAGGTCGTCCCGAGGCCCGTGTCCTTCTCGATGGGCGGCATGCGCGCTCTAGAGCCCCTCTCTCAGCGCCTCGGCGACCTGCCTGGCCGTCGGCGGACAGCCCGGAACGTGCACGAGACCCTCGCGCTCGGACAGCGGGCGCGTGCACTGCCCCAGGCACACGACGCGTCCGCCCACCGGCGGAAGCGCGGCCTCGCGGCCCTGCACGATGTGAAGCCTGCCGAGCGCGCCCCAGTACGCGAGCTTCGGCACCAGCGTCAGCCAGTAGCGGGGCTCGCGCGCCGCGAGCTTGACCCCCGCGGCGAACGAGTCGATGCACATCGAGCACGCCGTGCAGTCGCGCCAGGAGTAGATGTTGAGCTTCCTGCCGTAGCGCTCGTTCGCCGGCCTGAGTCGACGCGCCGGCGCCGCGCCGATGACGCGCGGATCGAGCGTCCCCACGCCCTCCGCGGCGGCGATGCGCAGGTGCGCGATGGCCGCAGGGTCGAAGCCCGCGAGTCGCGCGGCCGCCGCGTCCACCTCGAGCATGTTCGTGCCGACGGCCACGTAGCCTGCTCTCACCGGACGGCCGTTGAGCGGGCCGTCCCCCTCGACCCCGACGACGGCGTCGAGGACGACAAGATGCGGGGGCGCGAGCTTCGCGTGCTGGGCGAGTGGATCGTGGAGGCCCAGATGGTGGTCCCGCTTCTTGTCGGCCTCGCTCAGAAGCCCCTTGTGGTTCTTGATGGAGAGCGTGAGCGTCGTGTACCCGTGCGTCTTGAGCTTGGGGATGTTGACGTAGAGGTCGGCTTCCTCGACGAGCGCGGGCACCCCGAGCGTTCCGTACTTCCACGGCCGCTCGCGCCGCTCCGCCGCGTTGAAGCTGACGAGGCGCACGCCGAGCCGGTCGGCCAGCGCGCGGTACCCGCTGCGCTCGAAGACCGCCCCGGCGTCCAGTCCCACGCCCGGGCCGTCGGCGATCGTGATGTCGGACACGCCGGCTCCCCGCAGGAGGCGCACCACCGCCTCGACGACCGCGGGATGCGTCACGATGCCGGTCCTCGGCGCGGCGCCGACGACGATGTTGGGCTTGAGCAGCGCCGTGCGCCGGCCCGCGAGCGACACACCGAGCGCGTCGACGGCCCGCCCGAGCGTCCGCTCGAGCGCGCGCGCGTCGTACCGCCGCGCCGCCTCAAGAAAGACCGCCAGAGCCGGAACCTCCTTCGCGGGCGCCCCGGGCCGAGGGCGCGCGGCGCGACCCGCGCGGCCCGAACGCCACCTCGCCAGCGACGCCGGCGAGCGTGGGGACGTGCATCAGCATGTTCGTGTAGCTCGCGTTCGCGAGAGGGCAGGCGCACTCGCCGCGCCGCACGGCGGCGCGCAGCGCCCTGGCGCGCTCTCCGAACCAGATCCTCCGGAAGTCGTATCCCGCCTCGCGCAGGTTGCCGACGGATTCCGCGCGCACGCAGCAGAACCACACGTCGCCGTCCGGCGCGATCTGCGCCGAGGCGATGCCCGCGTAGCAGGGAATCTCCTGTCCGCGGCTTGCGAGATGCCGCTTGACCATCTCGTAGTAGCGCGTCCTGAAGGCCTGCGTGAGGCGCGAGATCCCCGCGGCGCGCTGCTCCCTCAGGCGCGCCGTGAGGAAGTCCACCGCCGCCGCGTAATCGCCCGCCGGAGGCGTGACGGCGCTCCCCACGGTCTCAAGCTCGACGCGCTCCTCGGCGATCTCCGTGATGTACGAGTCGGGCCTGAGCTCCCGTGCCACGTAGTCGTACACCGCGGGCACGCGGCGCGCGTTGTGCACCGAGACGACGGTGTGCACGCCGACCGTGAGGTTGGGCGCGGCGAGCTTCCGAAGGCCGCGGTACGTCTCGACCGCCTTCTCGAAGCTCCCAGGAAGCCCGCGGATGCGGTCGTGAGCCTCTCCGATCTCGTCGAGCGAGAGGTTCACGATGACCTGCGCTCCCGCGCATCGCCGCGCGATCTCGGAGACCATCTCGGGGATCCTCGAGCTCAGAAACCCGTTCGTCGGGATGTTGATGATGCCTGGGCGACCCCTCCGGAACGCGCTCTCGCAGATGTCCGGCAGGTCGGGCCGCAGGAACGGCTCGCCTCCGCTCATGGTGTACCAGTACGGCGCGCGCCCGAGCGAGGCGAACACGCGGTCGAACTCGTCGGCCGAGAGCTCGTCGGCGCGCTTCGTGTACACCCTGCACGTGAGGCAGCGCGAGTTGCAGCGGTAGGTCACGCTCACGGTGAGGTTCGCCGGGAGCATCCGCGGCAGGCCCCAGGCGCGCATGGAGCGGTAGAGCGGAAGCCGCGCGAGGAGCCCGAGCATCATCGGTTCTCCCGGCCGGGGCGCGCGCCCGCGGCCTCGAGGGACTTCGTCGACTCCGACACCGCCCACGTGTGCGGGTTCTTCCTGAGCACGTGGAAGTCGAACGCGCCCAGCGCCCGCCCGGCGGCCTCGAGCAGGACGCCGGCCGCGGTCCACAGGAGCGCCCGCGGGCGGCGGTCGAGGTCCTCGCGCAGCACGCCGACAATGCCCCCGACGCCCCGCGTGGACACCTCGTAGTGCTGGAACCGCGACAGCCAGAGGTGACCGGCGTAGATGCGGCGGCGCTGCCGCAGGAAGTCGCGGATGGTGGACGCGCCCTTGTTCCAGACGACGGCCTCGGGCACGTAGACGAGGCGCTTGCCCGCCGCCGCGACGATGGCCTCGATGCTCGCCTCGTCCACGGCGCTGTCGTGCGGGATGGACCGCACGAACGACCTGAAGGCGACCATCTCCCCGAGCTTCGGCGACCTGAGCGCGAGGCGATGGTGCAGGCGCCACAGCATGTGCACGACGAAGCCCATGAAGCGCTCGGGGTCGTCCACGGGCACCGGGCGGGCACCGGTCATGCCCACCTCCGGGTCGGAGAACGGCGCGACGAGCCGCTCGAGGCAGTCCGGCGCGGGCACCGTGTCGCCGCTCTCGAGAACGAAGACGTCGCCCTCCGCGCGCTCGAGGAAGAGGTTGATCGCCGCCGACTTCCCCTGGCGCGTCGCCTGGCGCACGAGCTGGACCCTGCCGTCGCGCCTCGCCCACCCCTCCACGATCTCGTCCGTGCCGTCGGTCGAGCCGCTCGACACGACGACGACCCTGGCGAGGCGGGCGGTCGAGAGCCGCTGGCCGGCGAGCGCCTCCAGCAGCCTTCCGATGTTCCGGGCCTCGTTGTAGGCCATGACGCCAACGGACACGGTGATCACGGCGTCTCTCATCGTCCCTTGAGGAGCCGGTCCCCGAGGAAGACGGGCAGGCCGGCGTCGATGATCTTCGCGCGCGTCGCGGCTGCGTCGTACTCCACGCGGCGGATGAGGAGCGTGCCCAAATCGAGGTCGAGGAGCCCGAACGCGGCGCGCGGGTCGCCGTCGCGCGGCTGCCCGACGCTCCCGACGTTCACCATGTAGCGCTTGCCGTCCTCGAAGATCACACGGTCGCCCTCGAGGACGGAGGTTCTCCTTCCCGCGCTCTCGACCGCCAGCGGGATGTGCGAGTGCCCGAAGAGGCACAGGCGCTCCTTGAACGCCGTGAACTCCACCGCCGCTTCGTCCAGGTCGAGGATGTAGCGCCACGTGTCCGGCTCGGACGCGCAGGCGTGGACGAGCAGCACGCCGTCCACGACGGCCGCGAGAGGCAGGGCGCCCAGGTACTCGTGGTTCTCGCCCGTCAGGCGCCTCCGGCTCCAGCGGATGGCGTCCTGCCCCCACGCGTTGAACCGCGTCTCGCGCCCCGGCTGGATGGCGGCCTCGTCGTGGTTTCCCCTCACCGCCGTCGCGCCGCGGGCGCGCACGAGCTCCACCACCTCGTTCGGGTCCGGACCGTAGCCCACGAGGTCGCCGAGGCAGAGGAGCGCGTCGGCGCCGCTTTCGTCGGCCGCCTCGAGCACGGCCGTGAGGGCCTCGAGGTTGCCGTGGACGTCGCTCAGGACTGCGTATCGCAATGATCCTCCGCGCCCGTCTGTCCGTCCCTCGCCCCGCGCGTGTCCCTGGCGATGCGGTCGAGGATGCCGTTGACGAATCGGCCGCACTCGTCCGAGCTGTACTTGCGTGCGGCCTCGATCGCCTCGTCGATGATCACGCCGACCGGCGTGTCAGGCGCGAACATGATCTCGTACGTCCCGATCCTGAGCACCGTGCGGTCCACGGTGCCCATGCGACCGATGTCCCAGTGCTCGCTCGCGCCCGAGATGGCCTCGTCGATGACCGAGACGTGCGTCCGGACGCCGGCGACGAGGCTCTCGGCGAACGCGACCGCTTCAGGCGGCGCCTCGTCGAGGTCGGGTATCACGGCGTCGGTCAGGCCGGTGACGGCCTCCCGGTAGAGGATCATCATCGCCAGTTCCCGCCCCTCGCGGCGGATGCCCATCGCGTCCGCTTTCCCCCGCCGCCTACGACATCTTCGCGTAGAGATCGGCGAGCTCGAGGGCGGACTGCGCCGCGTCCCACCCCCTGTTGCCCGACTTGGCGCCCGCGCGGTCGATCGCCTGCTCGAGCGTCTCAGACGTCACGACGCCGAACACGGTGGGCACGCCCGTCTGCATCGCCGCGTGCGCCACGCCCTTGGCGGCCTCCGAGGCGACGAAGTCGAAGTGCGGCGTCTCACCCCGGATGACCGCTCCGAGGCATACTATCGCATCGTACGCGCCGGAGTCACCCATTCTCTTGGCCAGCACCGGGATGTCGAAGGCGCCGGGGACCCACGCCACCGTGATGTCGTCGTCGCTGACCCCGTGTCTGCGAAGGCAGTCCATCGCGCCCTCGAGAAGCCTGAGCGAGATGAAGTCGTTGAAGCGCGACACGACGATCCCGAGACGCCTGCCCTCACCGCGGAGCTGCCCTTCAAAGACCCTGCTCATCCGTCTCCTCCTTCGCGGCGTCCGGCGGCGCGGCCTTCCTTTCCTGCTCGCGCGGAACGCCGCACTCCTGGACGTTCAGCAGATGACCCAGCTTGCGCTTCTTGGTAACGAGGTAGCCGAGGCTCCGCTCGGTCGGAGCGATCTCGATGGAAACGCGCTCGACGATCGTGAGACCGTAGCCCTCGAGGCCGACGATCTTCCTCGGGTTGTTCGTGAGCAGACGGATCCTCGCAACGCCGAGGTCGGCGAGGATCTGCGCTCCGACGCCGTAGTCGCGGAGGTCGGCCGGGAACCCCAGCTCCTCGTTCGCCTCCACCGTGTCGCGTCCCCGGTCCTGGAGCTCGTAGGCCCGCAGCTTGTTTCTGAGGCCGATGCCGCGGCCCTCCTGGCGCATGTACAGGAACACGCCCTCGCCCGCCTCCTCGATGAGGCAAAGCGCCCTCCCGACCTGGTCTCCGCAGTCGCAGCGCGTGGAGCCGAACACGTCGCCGGTCAGACACTCGGAGTGCACGCGGACGAGCACGTCGCGCTCGGGCGAAGGGCGGCCCTTGACCAGCGCGACGTGGAGGAGGTCGTCGAGCTCACTTTCGTACAGGAAGAGCTCGAAATCCCCGTGCCTCGTGGGCAGGCGCGTGTGGGCCGCTCTGCGGACGAGCTTCTCGTTGAGACGCCGGTAGGCGATGAGCGCCTGGACGCTCACGATCCTCGCGCCGAGCCGGGCGGCCTTCTCGGTGAGCTCGGGAAGCCGCGCCATGTGGCCGTCGTCGCCCACGATCTCGCAGATGACGCCGGCCGGCGTGAGTCCCGCGAGCCTCGCAAGGTCCACAGCGGCCTCGGTGTGTCCGGCGCGTCTGAGCACGCCGCCCTCGGCGGCGCGGAGCGGGAACACGTGCCCCGGCCGCGCGAGGTCGTCGGGCCGCGTTCCGTCGGCCACGAGGGCGCGGATCGTCCTCCACCGGTCGTGCGCCGAGATCCCCGTCGTCGTTCCCTCGACGGCGTCCACGGACACGGCGAACGCCGTGCCCATGACCGAGGTGTTGCGTCGGACCATGGGGTGCAGGTCGAGCGCGTCGAGGCGCTCGCCCGTCATGGCGACGCAGATGAGTCCCCGGGCCTCGCGCGCCATGAGATTCACGGCCTCGGGCGTCGCCTTCTCCGCGGCCATCACCATGTCGCCCTCGTTCTCGCGCGACTCGTCGTCCACGACGATCACGATGCGCCCGTCGCGGATGTCGCCGAGAGCGCCTTCGACGTCCTCGTGCCTGAGGTTCATCTCCTCTCCTTGACGTATCCGAGCTCACGAAGCCGCTCGAGCGTGATGCCCCCCGGCGGGGTGTCCGGGCCTTCCGGGCCGGTCGCCCGGGCCGCGGCGTGCTTCGCGAGGATGTCGGTTTCCACGTTGACCACGGTGCCGCGCCTGTAAGCCCCGGCGACGGTGGCGCGCAGCGTCTCCGGGATGAGCGAGACGGTGACGAGGTTCCCGGCGACGGCGGCGACCGTCAGGCTCACGCCGTCGACGGAGATCGAGCCCCGCTCCACGACCTGCGGCGTGAGCGCGCGCGGAAGCTCGATGAGGACGTCTCTGCCCCGACCGACGGGCCGCACGCTCCGGACGACCGCCGTTCCGTCCACGTGTCCCGACACGATGTGCCCGCCGAGCGGTTCCCCGGCGCGGACGGCGCGCTCCAGGTTGACGCGGGCTCCCCGCGAGAGACGCCCGAGCGTCGTGTTCCCGAGGGTCCGCGCGACGACGTCGGCGTGGAACCCGCGCGCGTCGGAGCTCGTCACGGTCAGGCACACGCCGCTCACCGACACGCTTTCGCCGCGCGGCGGGGGTGGATCGAACGGCGCCGCGACCCGCAGCGTCGCGCCCGCCCGCGACCGCCGGACGGCCGACACGCGGCCCACCGCCTCTACGATCCCTGTGAACATGACGGCCTCCACGCCGAGCTGACGTTCGCCTCGAGCAGGACGTCGTCGCCGACGACGCTCCACGCGGCGTCCACCAGCGCCCGCTCGCCCGTCCACCAGGGCCTGCCCAGACGGCCGAGCGCGGCGGCGCCCTCGTCGCCGATGACGATCGGCGCCACGAAGAAGGCGACGCGGTCGGCGATGTTGTCGGACAGGAGCGACGTCGCCAGCGTGGGCCCTCCCTCGCACAGCACCGAGATCATGCCGGCCGCCGCCGCGCGTCTCAGGACATCGCGCAGATCGACTCGGCCCGTCTCGGACCGGCACGGCCAGACCGCCGCGCCGCGGGCCTCGAGCTCGCGCCGCCGCTCCGCGGCCGCGTCCTCGCCGCACGCGACGATCGTCGGCGCCGCGCCGGTCTCCGCGACGAGCGCGCAGTTCGGCGGCGTTCGCAGATGCGAGTCGAGCACGAGACGCGCCGGCTGCCGTTCCCCCGCGGCGGGCCTTCGGTCCGTGAGGCGCGGGTCGTCGGCGAGCACCGTGCCCACCCCGATCATCACGCAGTCGGACGCCGCCCGCATGGCGTGGACGCGCTCGCGCGAGGCGTCGCACGACAGCCAGCGCGGCGCGCCCTCGGGCGCCGCGGTCCGCCCGTCGAGCGAGAGCGCCATCTTGAGCGTGATGAGCGGAAGGCCCGTCGCCCGGAACTTGAGATACGGCGCGTTCGCCGCGGCCGCCTCGCCGGCGAGGAGCCCGACCTCGACGCTCACGCCGCATCGTCTGAGCTCCGCGATCCCGCGGCCCGACACGTGGGGGTTCGGATCCTCCATGGGCACGACAACCCTGGCGATGCCCGAGGAGCGGATCGCGTCCGTGCAGGGCGGCGTGTTGCCCCACACGCAGCACGGCTCCAGGGTCACGTAGAGCGTGCCGCCCCGCGCGGCCTCGCCGGCCTCGGCGAGAGCGTTGACCTCGGCGTGCGGGCCTCCGTAGCGTCGGTGGAACCCCTCACCGACGACGCGCCCGTCACGGACGATCACGGCCCCCACGACCGGGTTCGGGCTCGTGCGCCCGCGCCCCCGCTCCGCGAGGTCGAGCGCTCTTCGCATCATGTCGCGGTCCATGGTCACCGAGTCCGTGCTCCGCCCGCGGGCCATCAACGCGTGCGCCCCGGAGGTGTCTCCGGGGCGCGGCACGCGTCCGCCTTGCGGCGGGCGCATGATGCTCCTTCTTCCATCCAGACTCTCACTGTCGGCGCCTGGATCGCACAGGCTCTGCGGGCCTTCCGGACCGCTCGCGGGCTGTCACCGCCGGTGGGGACTTCCACCCCGCCCCGAAGGAGGCATGTCTCTCTGGCACTCAGACTAGCACGGCGCACGGCTCGAGTCAAGGCGCCTGAGGAGGCCCCTCGTCCGGCAGCCCCACGAGGCCTCTGGCGAACGCCCTCGCGTCGAACTCCTCGAGGTCCTCCACGCTCTCCCCCGTGCCGACCATCGTCACGGACAGGCCGAGCGCCTTGGCGATGGCGACGACGATGCCCCCCCGCGCCGTGCCGTCGAGCTTCGCGAGGACGATCCCCGAGAGTCCCAGGGCATCGTCGAACTGCCTGGCCTGCTCGAGCGCGTTCTGTCCCGTGTTCGCGTCCAGCACGAGGAGGACGTCGTGCGGGGCGCCCGGCATCTTCCGCGCGAGGACGCGCTTGACCTTCTGAAGCTCCGCAAGGAGGTTCGACCGGGTGTGCAGCCGACCGGCGGTGTCGACGATGAGCACGTCCGCGCCACGCGTCGCGGCGGCGCTCAGCGCGTCGAAGGCCACCGCGGCGGGATCGCCCCCCGGCTGACCGCCGACGAAGTGCGCCCCGCTTCGCTGCGCCCACACCGAGAGCTGCTCGCCGGCCGCCGCCCGAAACGTGTCCGCTGCCGCCAGCACCACGCTCCTGCCCGAGGCCGTGTGCCGCGCCGCGAGCTTGCCGATGGTCGTGGTCTTGCCGACGCCGTTGACGCCGACGACCATGACGACCCGCGGCCTCGCGGGCTCCGGCGGCTCGGTGGTCCGCCGCGCCGCCGTCAGGGTGGTCTCGATCTCCCGGGCGAGCAACGCTCTCGCCGCGCCCTCGTCGGCGCCGCCGGCGGCGTGCGCCAGACGGAGCGCCTCGATCATCTGCGTCGACATCTCGGCGCCGACGTCCGCCGCAAGGAGCGTCTCTTCGAGTCCGAGGAGGGCCTGCTCGTCCAGGCGCCCCGACGCGAAGGCCGCGCGCAGGCCGCTCTCGATCGCCCGTCGGGTCTTCGCAAGGCCGTCAAGCAGCCTCGAGAACCGGCTCATCGGCGACGACCTCGCTGCGGGCGGCGTCCAGGCGCACGGAGACGACCTTCGAGACGCCCGACTCCTCCATCGTGATGCCGTAGAGCCGGTCGGCCGCCTGCATCGTCGTCTTGTTGTGCGTGATGATGACGAACTGCGTCCGGTCGGAGAACTCGCGGAGCATCCGGATGAACCTCTCCACGTTCGCGTCGTCGAGGGGCGCGTCCACCTCGTCGAGGATGCAGAACGGCGACGGCTTCACGAGGTAGATGGCGAAGAGGAGCGCGATCGCCGTGAGCGCCCGCTCGCCCCCCGAGAGGAGGCTCAGCCGCCCCAGGCGCTTCCCGCGCGGGCTCGCGACGATCTCGATGGCCGACTCCAGCGGGTCCTCAGGCTCCAGCAGCCTGAGGTCGGCCTCGCCTCCCTCGAACAGGCGCTGGAAGGTCGCCACGAAGTTCGTTCTGATGAGCGCGAACGTGTCCAGGAACATCTGCCTGGCGGTCGCGTTGATCTTGACGATCGCCTCCTTGAGCGACTCCTTCGACCGCACGAGATCCTCGTACTGTCCCTTGAGGAACTCCAGGCGCTTGTTCTCCTCGTCGTACTCGTCGAGGGCGAGGAGGTTGACGGGCCCCATCGTGCGGAGCCTGGCCTTCAGCCGATCGACCTCCTCGCGCGCGTTCGTCTCGTCGAAGGGCGGCGCGCCCTCCGCAGATGGAACATCGCCCAGCTCCGCGACGTCGACCGCGTACTCCTCCCTCAGCCGGTCGCGCAGGGCCTCGGAGCGGCTGCGGAGCTCCGTGTCCCGGATCTCGAGCTCGTGGATCTCCCTCGTGAGCCGGTCGCGCGTCGCGCGGGACTCCCTCGCCTCGTCCTCGAGCCGGTCGATCGCCTGACGCAGCGTGCGCGAGGCCTCGCGCATCGCGTCGCGGTCCCGCTCGACCGCCTCCTTCTGAGACGACAGCTCCGCGAGGGCGTGGCCGTCCGCGCCGGTCCGCTCCTCAAGCTCGGTCATCGCGCGGCCCTGTTCCTCGCGCTCGGCGGTCTTCCGCTCGATGCCGGCGCGCGCGGCCCTGCCCGCTTCGGCGAGCTGCGCGTGCTCCGTTCTCAGCCGTTCGAGGGCCGCCTGCGCCTGGGCCGCGCCGACGCCCGCCTGTCTCTCCTCCTCAACGGCCTTCGCGCGCTCTCGCTCCGCGCTCTGATATCGCCGCTCCAGCTCCTCGACCTTCTCCCCGATCTCGTCCTCGCCCCTCGACAGCTGGGAGAGTCTGCGGGCGAGGCTCTCGATCTCGGTCTTCGCCTCGGCGACGCGGGCGGCCAGTGTCTCCCTGCGAGACACGAGCCCGGCCACGCGCTCGGACAGCCCGGTGGCGGCGAGCTCAAGCTCCGCCGTCCGGCGCTTGGCATCCCAGAGCCGCGCCTCGGAGGCCTCGGCCTCCTCGTGGGCGCGCTTCGCGTCGCCCTGCGCGCGTTCGCAGGCGGCCGCCGCGGCGGCCTCGCCGTTCCGCGCGTCGGCGAGCGCCCGCTCGAGGGACTCGACCTCGCGTTGCGCGGCCTCCAGCCTCTCCGCGCGCCGCATGAGCCCCGCATGCTCGTCGCCCGCCCTGCCCCCGGAGAGGAGCCCTCGCGCGGAGCACATCTCCCCGCGGACCGTCACGAAGACGAGATCTGCGTTCTCGGGGACGGCGCTCTGCGCGAGCGCCTCGTCGAGACTCCCGGTCACGACGCAGCCCTCGAGCAGAAACGCGGCGAGGCGCTCGTGCTCCGGCGCGGTCGTGACGAAGTCCAGCGCGCGACCGAGGACACCGACGCCCGCGAGCGCACCCAGCGGCACGCGCGAGACCGGGAACCGGGAGATCTCGGACAGCGGTACGAACGTCGCGCGCCCGGCGGCTCCCTCGGCAAGGTGCTGCATGGCCCGCGTCGCCGTCGCGAGGTCGCGCACCACGACGTACTCCGCGGCGCCCGCGAGCGCCGCCTCGATGGCCGCCGCCATGCCGTCCTGTACGCGCAGCAGATCGGCCACCGAGCCGACGAGCCCGTCGATGCCGTGTGCCCGCTCCGCAAGGAGCGACCGGACGCCGTCCTGGAACCCGCCGTAGCCGTCGTGGATCTCCGTGAGGAAGGCCAGCTTGTGGCGCGCCGCGGCGAGCTCGCCCTCGAGACCCGTGCGCCTGACGCGCGCGGAGAGGAGGTGATCCCGCGCCGCATCCGACGCCGCGGCGGCGCCGTTCGCCTGCGAACGAGCGCGGCCGGCAGCATCCGCGGCATCCTTCCCCGTCGAGGTGGCGCCGATGATCTCGCTCTCGTGCGCGGACAGCTGCGCCCTCGCCTCGGCACGCACGCCGTCGATCTCCGCATGCTCCGCGGTGAGGTCGTCGAGGCGCGCCCGGTAGCTCTCCAGCTCGCCCCGAGTCCCCGCCGAGCTCTGGAGCCCCTCGAGACGCGTGAGCTTCTGGCCGTCGAGAAGCTCCTTGAGCCTTCTGTACTCGGTCTCCGCGGCGGCCAGGCGCTCAGACCGCACCGCCAGACCGCGCTCCCGCTCCTCCAGAGCCACCACGGCGCCTCGGATCTCGTCCTCGAGCGCCGCCGCGCGCCCGAGGGCGAGCGAGAGATCGGCTCTCAGGTCCACGATCTCGCTGTCCAGCGTGTTCGCGCGCTGGTCGGTGGCGCTCCGCCGCTCCCGCGCGACGAGAAGCGAGTCGGCCAGCGTTCTCACCCTGGACTCGAGGTCGGCCGCTTCCTGCTCGAGGCTGCCGAGGGCCCCTTCCTTGTCGCGGAGCTCCCTCTTCATCGCGGCCACGGTCCGCTCGCACGTGCCGAGCGCCTCGTCGCGCGCCGTAAGCGCCTCGCGCACCTCCGCGGCGCGCGCGCCGGAGCGCGACCGCTCCGCCTGCCACGACGCGTGCTCCCGTCGGCCCAGGAGGACCTCGATCTCGCGGAGATCGTCCGTGTACCGTCGGTGCCTCCTCGCCTGCGCGAGCTGGCGCTGAAGCGACCGCACCTGCTTTTCGACCTCGGAGATGATGTCGGAGACGCGCTGCATGTCCGACTCGGTCGACTCGAGCTTCGCGAGCGTCGAGCGCAGCCGCACCTTGTACTTCATGATGCCCGAGGCTTCCTCGAACATGAACCGGCGGTGGCCCGTGGAGTCCGAGAGCACCGAGTCCACCATGCGCCGCTCGATGAGGGAGTACGTGCGCGTTCCGATGCCGGTGTCGAAGAAGAGATCCCGCACGTCCCTCAGCCTCACGGGGGTCCTGTTCAGCAGGTACTCACCCTCGCCGGAGCGGAACACGCGCCTGCCGATGGTGATCTCGGCGTACTCGGTCGGGAGATACCCTGAGGAGTTGTCCACGGTCAGCGTGACCTCGGCCATCCCGAGACGCCTGCGCTGCTTCGTCCCGTTGAAGATGACGTCGGCCATGCTGCTGCCGCGGAGCTCGGACGGGCTCTGCTCTCCGAGGACCCAGCGGATCGCGTCGGCGACGTTCGTCTTGCCGCATCCGTTCGGCCCGACGACGCCCGTGATCCCGGGCCCGAACTCCAGGGTCAGCTTGTGGGCGAAGGACTTGAACCCGAAGATCTCGAGTTTCTTGAGGTGCACGAGGCCTCCTCAGTCGCTCTCCGGCGCGCGCTCGATCCAGGCGCCCTCGTAGGCCAGACGCCTGACGGACTCAAGCCCGTCCCGGGCGGCCGCGAGCGTCGGGTAGCCCCCCGCCACGCGGACCCTGTACCACGCTCCCCTGTCGCCGACCTCGGCGCGCACCACCGCGGAGGGGATCCCCCTGGCCGCGAGCGCTCCAGCGTCCGCCTCAGCGGCGCTCTGGCTTCTGTGCGAACTCACGAAGATGACGTACGGACCACCTGGGCCGGCCGCCGTCGGAGGCGCTGCGGGGACCGCAGCGGCGGTCTCGCGCGGCGCCGGGGCGGGAGGCTGGCCCTCCGTCCCCTGCCCGCCGACGGGCGCCGGCTCTGCATCGAGCCCGGTGCCGCCCGCGACCTCGACGGGAACCTCCGCCGCGGGGCGTTCGCCTGCGCCGGTGGGCCCGGCGGTCCGGGCGGGGGGCTGTGGGCTGCGCGAGGTCCCCAGCCACCAGGCGACCGCGACGGCGCCCAGAACGAGGACAGCGACCGTCGCGGGGACGGTCGCGCTGCTCCGTCTTCTCTGCCGCGTCTCGGCTCCTGCCGCCGGCCCTGCGGCGGTGCGCATCGGCGACCTGCGCGGCTGCCACACGGGGGCGGCCGGCGTTGCAGCGCCTGCGTCGTCTGCAGGCGGCACGGGAGGTTGGGGAGTCGGCGCAGGCTGCTCTTCGACGGCGGACTCGCTGACGGGTTCCGTGGCGATGGTCTCTCTCCTCGGCAGCTCGGCCTGCGGCGCCACGCCCGCGGGACGAAGCGGCCTCGGTCTGGAGACGAGCACACCGACCGTCCGCCGCGCCTCCGTGCCGGCGGACCGCGCCTGCTCCGCGACGGACCGCATCTCGTCAGCGGTGGTGCCGGCCACGACGAGATGCGACAGCACACGCCCCGCGCCGGCGAGGAAGACCGCTGGCAGCGCGAGGAACACCGTGACGTCCTGAGCGAAGCCCCTCACGGTGGTTTCGAACGCGTCCGCCCGGAAGACATCCTCGGCCAGGACGGGAACGGACCCGGAGGTCATCACGCTCACGCCCGGCGCCAGCGTCCTGCGCGCCGTGACGGCCGTTGACACGCCGAACAGCACCGAATCGACCAGCCCCTCGTCCCCGTCGCCCTCAAGCGGCTTCGCGATGGCCGGAGCGTGCAGGCTGCCGTCCGCGATCACGACGCGCCGTCCGCCGTCCGCCACGCCGACGGCGAGCTTCACCGCGACGGCCGCCGCCAGCATGGGTTCCTTCGCGGTGACGCCCACGACGGCGCCCGGGCCCGCGCCCAGATGCTCCGAAAGCGGCGTCGTCCACGAGGGCGCCTGCTCGTCGGCCTCCGCGCGAACGCGCACGGGACCGCCGTCCTCCCAGGCCAGCTCGGCGGCAAGCACCGCGACGCACAGGCCCGGGGAGACGAGCTCGTCCGACGCGTCGGCGCCGGACGCGGGCGAGTTCCTGTCATGCTCCATTGCCGTTCACCGCCTCCGCTATGCAGGCTGCCAGCGCCTCGTCCTGCGAGGGGAGCACCGTCCTCAGGTCCACGAGGACGCGTCCCTCGTGCAGGCGGACGACCACGGGCCTGTCCGAGTGCAGCATCCTGGTCGCGACCGCCTCCGCGCGGTTCGCGAGCGTCGCGATCTCGATCCCCTTGCTTGCGACAACGCGCTCGGGCGCGGCGCCGCCTCCGACCCGCGACTCGAGGTCCACGATGCGGAGCGCCGAGGCGCATCGCGGCCCCGCGATCCGGACGATCGAACGGGCGCGCTCCTCGAGCTCGTCCACGGACGCGGTCAGCATCCGGAGGACCGGGATCTCGTCTCTCTCGCGCTCGGCAAGGTAGAGGTTCAGCGTGGCCTGAAGCGCGGCGAGCGTGAGCTTGCACGGCCTCAGAGCGCGAGCCAGCGGGTTCGCCCGCATGCGCCTCACGAGCGCGGAGGATCCCACGGCGATGCCTGCCTGCGGGCCGCCGATCAGCTTGTCGCCGCTCATGGTGCACAGGGACACGCCGCCGCCCAGGCTCTCTGCCACGGACGCCTCGCCATGAAGCCCCACCGCGTCTCCCGGTGCAAGGAGCCCGCTTCCGAGGTCATGGATGACGGGAATGCCGCGCCGCGCTCCGAGCGCCGCGAGCTCCTCGAGCGGCACTCGGTCGACGAACCCGACGATCGCGTAGTTGCTCCAGTGCGCCGACATGAGGGCGGCGGTCTGCGCTCTGACGGCGCGCTCGAAGTCCTCGATCCTGGTGCGGTTCGTGGTCCCGACCTCGACCAGCGTCGCGCCGCTCTTCTCGAAGACCTCGTGAAGCCTGAAGGCTCCGCCGATCTCGATCAACTCGCTGCGAGAGACCACGACCTCGCGCCCGCGCGCCAGCGTGTCGAGGGCGAGCATCACCGCGGCCGCGTTGTTGTTGACGACGAGGGCGTCCTCCGCTCCCGTGAGCTCGCAGAGCGCCTCCTTGACCGCCTCGTCGCGAGAGCCTCTGTCACCGCGGCCGAGATCGTACTCGAGGTCGCAGTATCCGGCCGCGGTTCGGGAGATCGCCTCCAGCGCCGCCCGCGGGAGCGGAGCCCTCCCGAGGTTCGTGTGGATGATCACGCCCGTGGCGTTGATGACGGACACCATCTCCGCGCTGCCGGCCCGCGCTGCCGCGGTCTCAACGGCCGCGATGGCGGCGTTCCGGACCGCTCCGGGGGGCTCCGCGTCCAGGGCGCCGGACATCACGTCTACGCGCAGGCGCTCGATGGCCGCGCGGACCGCCCGGACGAGCATCCGGCGAGGACACCCGGAGGCGGCCCCGCGTTGCTCCAGGTGCTTCACCGCGGCGTCCACCGAGGGAAGGGCACGGAGCAGGTCCTCTCGGTTCATGGGAAGCGTCCCTCGGCCGTCCGTCGGCTGCCGCGCGTACGAGAACCGCCCGGCGGCCTTCGGCACCCGTTGCTTGACAACACTGCAACCCTTGATAATCGGCCGCCGGAGCTTAGCCCGTGCTTCTCGCCTTGGTCAAGGGCTATTGCGGCACTTCTGACCCCCGGCAACGACGTTACACAGTCCACTCAGCACAGGCAGAAGGTCTCCGCAGCCCGCCCGATTGTCCTATTGCCTTGGCACGTCGTTTGCATTACATGACGCGTGAGGGACGGGCTGGGGTTCGCGTCCACGCGCTTCCCCGCGAAGGAGGTGAGCTTCGGGAGACTGCGCCTTCTTGGGTGGCCAGGACCCATCAAACGGTGTTGCCGCACGCCCGCCCGATGGCGCGCTCGTGCGGCCGGCTGAGTGAGGAAGGGGGATCAGACCATGCGCAATCGTTCGCTCATGCTCGCAGTGCTCGTGCTGCTGGTGCTTCCGGGCGTCGTGCTCGGAGCGGCCCGGCGCGAGATCGCTCCCTGGACCGAACGAGTCCGTCCACACGACGGGCGGAGCCCGATCATCATCTTCTACGACGACATGGAGAGCGGCCAGAACGGCTGGACCCATGTCGATAACACGGTTGGCGCCGTGCCGAAGTTCCACCTCGACACGTACTATGCCTACGAGGGCACGTACTCGTGGTGGTGCGGAGAGCTCAACGCCGCGTTCAGCGGCGGCGACGGGTACGGCAACGCCTGGGATCAGATCCTGCGGATCCCCGAGACCGACGTGACCGGGGCCACCTACCCGGTCCTGACCTTCGCCCACCGGCACGACTCCGAGCCGGGGTACGACTACACGTACATCCAGGCCGAGAGCCTGGGCGTGTTCGTGGATCTGGGTCCCGGGCTCGACGGGTCGTCCGGCGGCTGGCAGGACCTCGGCGACTACGGGTATCTGCTTGGCGACTACGACAACCCGGTCAACGCGCGCATCCGCTTCATCTCGGACGGCGCGTGGTCGGACGCCGACGGGCTGTACGACTCCGACGGCGGCGCCTTCATGGTGGACAACGTCCGGATCTTCGACTTCTATTCGAGCACGGACTACTTCTTCGACGACGGCGAGTCGGGCGGCCTGTGCGTGCCGGCGGTTCCCGGCAGCGCGGGCGACTACTGGCACATCATCTCGAGGCGCTGCCCTGCCTGGTCGGACCCGCACTCCTGGTGGTGCGGCGACGATGCCGACACGAGCCTGATCCCGCCGAACCTCAACAACTCGCTCATCAGCCCGCCCGTCTCACTGGCCGGAGTGGCCGTGTGCACGCTCCGCTTCCTGCTTCACGCGGAGGTTCCGACCGTGGACAACGACTGGTGGAAGGAGGAGATCACCACCGACGGCGGCGGCGAGTGGTACACGATAGGGAACTGGTGGGGTGACTTCGGTCAGTGCAGTGGCTGGGCGCTTGCCGGCATCAACGGCCATGACCTCTCGCCCTATCTGCCGGGCACGTTCTTCAAGTTCAGGATCACCTTCTTCACGACGAGCAACGGCTGCGGGCCCGGCGCGGCCGGCGGGGCCGGGATCATGCTCGACGACACCTGGCTTGAGGACTGGACGGACACGCCGGTGCAGAGCATGACCTGGGGTCGTCTGAAGGCGATGTACCGCTAGCGGCGAGGTGCCGTCCGCGCGTCCCGACGCGCGGCGAGACGGACCATGGCGAGCCGTAGCACGCGAGGGGGGGCGGCGCCCGGCGCCGCCCCCCTCTCCTTTGGTGCGCGTCCCTGCGAGACCGTCCCTCCCGTCGGAGCCCGCTACCGCCCCTTGGCGGACTTCCCCGGCTCCTCGAAGGGCGGCGCCTCCTTGCCCATGTTCTCCAGCATCCATCTCGCTGACTCGCCCAGCTCCGAGTTCGGGTAGTTCTGCAGAAGGCGGCGGAACGCGTTCGTCGCCGCTTCGTAGTCGCGGAGCTCCTCGGACTGGATGAACCCGATCATGAACTGGGCGTCGTCGGCGTACTGGCCGTCCGGATACTCCATCACGATCTGCAGATAGGCGTCGAGCCTCTGGGCGACGTCGGTCGTCTGCTGGGCGCGCGTGAAGAGGGCCTCCTCGCTCGGCACAGCGCCCTTGAAGACCTCCTCGTTCACCTTCACCCGGTACTTGGCCTTCAGCTGCTCGAGGATGCTCTCATAGCGCTCACGCGTCTTCGCCGGCTTCAGGTTCTTGGCGATGAGATCCCGAACCTCGTCCAGCGGCTTCCTGCCCGCTTCCTGCTTCTCCTCGATGCGGATGACGTGCCATCCCTTCTCGGAGCGAAGCGGGTCCGTCGTCTCGCCGATCTTCCAGCCGAAGAGCTTCTCGATGAACGCCGCATCCATGCCGATGTCGGGCAGCGCGTCGCCGAGATGCACCGAGCTCATGAGCCCGCCGGCGGCCTTCGTGCGCGCGTCCGTGGACACGGCGCGCGCGACGTCGTCGAAGGTCTCGCCGGCCAGGACACGGCGTCGCGCATCCGCCGCGGCGTCGCGCGTGGCCGCCATGATGTGGCGGAACTTGATCCGCGCGCGCTGGTGGAAGAGCTCGACGTGCTCGTCGTAGTACGCGGCGATGTCCTCCTCGCCTACCTCCGTCTTGCCCTCGATCTCGTTGCGATAGTAGGCCTGGATCATCGAGCGCCGCTTCATGGCCTCCAGCAGCTTGACGGTCTCGGGGTCCTTCTCGTACCCCGCCTGCCGCGCGGCCTGGTACAGCACCTCTTCGTCGACCATGTTGTTCAGAAGTTCGAGGCTTCCCATCGGGCCGGCGAACTGGCGCTGGGCGAAGTCAGGCAGCTCAGAGAGCCGCTCGGCGAGGTCGCTCTGTGTGATGCTGACGCCTCCGACCCTGGCCACCACGGTGTCTTCCGCCTTCTTGCCGCATCCGCCGAGCAGACACGCGACGGCGGTCGCCGCGGCGACAAGGGCATGCCACTTCCGCTGCATAACAACACCTCCCGCGCTTCGGTTCCCGCGCGACGGCGCGGTCCGTCCGTGCCGGCTCTCCGCTTCAGTCCCTGATGACCCACACCCTGATCTCGGCCGCGACATCGGCGAACAGCCGAAGCCGGACCGGATAGACGCCGAGCATCTTGATGGGCTCGTCGAGGGCGACGGTGTGCGGCGCCACCGAAACCCCCTGGTCCTCGAGAGCGGCCGCGATGTCGCGTTCGTGCACGGCCCCGTAGAGCTTGTCGGACTCGTCCGCGTGCGCCCGGATGGTGCACGACATGCCGTTCAGCTTCGCCGCCAGCTCCTCGGCCGCCCTGCGGTCCTTCATCGCGCGGGTCTCTTCGACCCTGATCCTCACTTTGAGCTGCGAGAGGTTCCCGGGCGTCGCCGGCAGCGCCTTGCCCGCTGGGATCAGGAAGTTGCGCCCGAACCCCGGCTTGACGTTGACGACGTCCCCCTGGCGACCGACCCGCGGCACGTCCTGTGTGAGAATGACCTTCATGGCGTTCCCCCTCCCCGGCGCGTCACGCTAGCCGTGCATGTGGTGCTTCCCGACGTACGGGAGGAGCGCTATCTGCCGCGCGCGCTTCACGGCGGCGGCGAGCTGCCTCTGGTGCCTCGCGCACGTGCCTGTCACCCTCCGGGGGATGATCTTCCCCTGCTCCGTCACGAAGCGAAGCAGCCTCTTCTCGTCCTTGTAGTCGATGCGGGCGACCTTGTCCTGGCAGAAGCGGCAGAACTTGCCGTGCCGGTCCTTCCGCTGGAATCCCTCTTCCTGCATTCGCATGGTGCCGACTCCTGTAGGGCGCTCAGTCGCCCAGGCTCACGCACATGAAGCGCACGATGTTCTCGTCCAGTCGGTAGATCTGGGTCAGTCTGGCGATCGACGCGGGCTCCGCATCGAAGGTCAGGAACGCGTAGATGCCGTCCGTGTGGCCAGCGATCTCGTAGGCCAGGCGCCGCCGGCCCCACTTGTCCCACTGCTTGACCGTGCCGCCCTCGCGGGCGACGACCTCCTCGATCCGCGCCTGCTCCTGAGCAAGCCCGGCCTCGTCGAGGCTCGCGTTCAGGATGAACGTCCCCTCGTACGTCCGTGCCATCGTCTCCTCCTCTCGGTCCCTTCTGCGACCCCGTCACGCGGACGGGGTGAGGAGGTCCCGCCGCCCTCACCCGGGCCGGTCGGGACACATCTCCCCACAACCTGCGCTACGCGTGGAAGTGGACAAGCACCACGTCCCCCTCGCGGACGGGGTAGTCCCGTCCCTCGGTGCGCACGTGACCCTTGTCCCGGGCTCCGTGCATCGACCCGCCGTCCAGGAGGTCGGCGAACGACACCACGTCGCCTCTGATGAAACCGTGCTCCATGTCCGAGTGGATCTTCCCGGCCGCCTTCGAGAGACCTGTCCCCTCCGGGATGGTCCACGCCCGGACCTCCGGGCCCTTGATCGTGAAGAACGTCACGAGATGCAGGAGCCGCCGGGCCGCCTTCACGAGGCGGTCGAGCCCGCTCTCGATGAGCCCCAGGCCGGCCGCCATCTCGTCCCGCTCGTTCCGCGGGAGCCGCACGAGCTCCGACTCGGTCTCGGCCGCGATGGCCACGACCTTCCAGTCCGGCTCGCGCGCCGCATCGGAGACCCTCTTCACCCAGGCGCCCTCTCCCGCCCCGATGTCCCCCTCCCCGATGTTCGCGACGTAGAGAACGTCCTTCGCCGTGATGAAGCGGTAGCCCTCGAGGTGCTCGCGATCGTCGTGCCGCAGCTCCGCCTTCCGCAGCTCCGTGCCCGCGCCGAGGGCATCCACGGCCTTCGACAGTGCATCGACGAACGGCTGCGCGGCCTTGTCGCCCCTCGCGGCGTCCTTCCGCCGCTTCTCCACGTTGCGTTCGGCCGTCTCGAGGTCCGCCAGGATGAGCTCCGAACGGACGATGTCGAGATCCCGCTCGGGATCGAGGCCTTCCTCGACGTGGCTCACCGCGGGCGCCTCGAAGCAGCGCACGACGTGCGCCACGGCGCTCACGTCCCGGATGCTCGCCAGGAACTTGTTGCCCAGCCCCTCGCCGCGGCTCGCTCCGCGAACGAGGCCGGCGATGTCCACGAAACGGATCGTCGCCGGCGTCACCTTCTCCGGATGCAGCAGATCGCCGAGCCTCGCCAGCCGGTCGTCTGGCACGGGCACGACGCCCACGTTCGCCTCGACGGTGCAGAACGGGTAATTGCTGCACGGGACCGACGTGCCTGCCAGGGCGTTGAACAGCGTGGACTTCCCGACGTTCGGCAGCCCTATGATCCCAATGTCCAGACTCAATCCGTCCCCCGGGGCTGCGCCGCAGGCCCTAGCGGGCGAAGAGCGGCGCCAGCACGAGCGACACCACAGCCATGAGCTTGATCAGGATGTTGATCGAGGGGCCCACGGTGTCCTTGAGCGGATCGCCCACCGTGTCTCCCACGACGGCCGCCCTGTGCGTTTCGGATCCCTTGCCGCCGAAGTTGCCCTCCTCGATGTACTTCTTCGCGTTGTCCATCGCGCCGCCGGAGTTGGCCATCTGAACGCCCACGAGCACGCCGGTCACGACGGCGCCCGTCAGGAGCCCGGCGAGCGCCTTCTCGCTCAGAAGCCCGACGATCACGGGGATCGCGATGGCCATGATCCCGGGGACCAGCATGCCCTGGATGGCGCCGCGCGTGCTGATGTCGACGCAGAGCGCCGAGTCCGGCATGACCTCTCCCTTGAGAAGCCCGGGGATCTCGCGGAACTGGCGTCTCACCTCGTCGATCATGCGGAAGGCGACCCGCGAGACCGCCGCGAAGAGAAGCGACGAGTAGAGATACGGCAGCATGCCGCCCACCATGAGCCCGGCCACCACCCTGGGGTCGGTCAGATCGACCGACGCGATGCCCGCCGACACCATATAGGCCGACAGGAGCCCGATGGCGGCGAAGGCTGCCGAACCGATCGCGAAGCCCTTCCCGATGGCGGCCGTCGTGTTGCCAACGGCGTCGAGGTTGTCGGTGATCTTCCTCACGGCCGGATCGAGGTTCGCCATCTGCGCGATGCCGCCCGCGTTGTCGGCCACCGGGCCGTACGAGTCCACGGCCACGACGATGCCGGTCGTCGCTAGCATGCCGACGGCGGCCATGGCGATGCCGTATACTCCGGCGAACCCGTGTGAGACGATGACGGCGAGCCCGAGGACCAGCACCGGGATGGCCGTGCTCTGCATTCCGATCGCGGTGCCGCCCGTCACCGTGATGGCGGGCCCCCTCTGCGACGACTCCGCGAGCCTCCTTACGGGCCCGTACCTGGAGGACGTGTAGTACTCGCTCACGAAGCCGACGATCGTGCCGCTCAGGATCCCGGCAAGGATGGCGTAGAACGGGCCCATCTGTCCGTACGTGGTCTCACCGACCGTGAACGGAGTGCCGAGGCCCCGCACGATGAAGTACCCGGCCAGGGCGGTGAGGCCCGCCGCGACATACGTCCCTCCCATGAGCGCCGCTTGCGGGTTCCGCCTGCCGACGGCCTTCACGAAGAGGATACCGATCATGGAGCAGACGATGCCGGCGGAGGCGATGTAGAGCGGGAGCGACACGAGGCTGTCGGACACGGTCGAGGCCACGTTGAGCGTCACCGCGAGCGCCATGCTCGCGATGATGGACTCGACGTACGACTCGAGCAGATCGGCGCCGAGACCCGCCACGTCGCCGACGTTGTCCCCGACGTTGTCCGCGATGACGGCGGGGTTCCGGGGGTCGTCCTCGGGGATGCCGGCCTCCACCTTGCCGACGAGATCGGCCGCCATGTCGGCGCCCTTCGTGAAGAGCCCGCCGCCGGAGCGCGCGAAGAGTGCGACGAAGCTCGCCCCCATCGCGTAGCCGTTCACGATCGTCGGCGCCCTGAAGACCCAGTACACGACGGCGAGGCCCACGAGCGAGAGGCTCGCGACGGTCATGCCCATCACGGACCCCGCTGACATGGCCACGCCCAGTGCGCCGCGCACGCCGTCGTCCGCGGCGGCCTGCGTCGTCCGGGAGTTGGCGCGCGTGGCGATGCTCATCCCGACGTACCCGGCGAGCGCGGAGACGACGGCTCCGAGCACGAAGGCGACCGACGTGGCCCAGCCGAGCCCGAGCGCGTCCCGTCCGGAGAGCACCGGGGCGAGCGCGATGATCAAGGCGACGACGGCCACAAGCGCCGAGACGTAGGTGTACTCGCGCCTGAGGAACGCCCGCGCGCCGTCCTGCACCGCGCGCGAGATGCGCACCATGAGCTCGTTCCCGGGGTTCTTTCTCAGGATCTCGAGCGCAAGCACGCCGACGAACACGAGCCCCACCACGCCTGAGAGAAGAGGGACCAGAACGACGCTCATCGGGCCTCCTCCGCTTCATCGTCTTGCACCGCAGCCTCCCGGCGGTTGTAGATGGACATCGCGACGCTCAATCCCCGGGTCAGCGCAACCGCCATGCACTCGACGGCCCGTGACACCATGTCCAGCACCGTGGTCCACTCGGAGTCGTCGAACGCGCCGAGCACGTGGTTCTCGGCCCCTTCGCCCCCGGAGGGGGCGCCCACGCCCAGGCGAAGACGAGGGAACTCCGTCGTGCCGAGAGCCTGCGCGATCGACCGGAGTCCGCGGTGACCTCCGTCGCGTCCCGCCAGCCGGAGCCTCAGCTGCCCCAGCGGCAGGTCGATGTCGTCGGAGACCACCAGGAGGTCGGACGCAACGGCTCCCGTGGCATCGAGGATGCGGGCGACGGGCCCGCCGCTGTCGTTCATGTAGGACTGCGGGAGCGCGAGTATCACGCGCTCGCCCGCCACCCGCCCGGTCCCGCTCACGAGGTCCCCGGAGGCGACCGCAAGCCCGATCCGATGCGCGCGCGCCAGCTCGGTGACGGCCAGGAACCCAACGTTGTGCCGTGAACCCTGGTACTCCCTTCCCGGGTTCCCAAGACCGACGATCACCCTCACGCGCCCTTGGCCTTCTCTTCCTTCTTCTTCTCCTTCTTGTCCTTCTTCGCGTCGTCCGACTCCGCCTCGGCCTCCGCGCCCTCGCCCTCGGCGGCCTCGCCCTCGCCAGGGGCCTCGGCCGCGGCGGCCGCGGTCGGCTCGCGGAAGAGCGTCGGCTGCAGCACCTCTACGACCGGTCTGTCCTTGTTGTCAAGGAGCTCGACGTTGGGAACCTGGAGGTCGCCCACGTGGATCGAGTGCCTCACCTCCAGCGCCGAGACGTCCACTTCTATGTGCTCCGGGATGTGCCTGGGCAGACACCGCACCTCCAGCTCGCGCATCGTGTGGTCGAGGATGCCGCGCCCCTCCTTCACCGCCAGCGGGTCGCCGACGAGCACGACCGGGATGTGCATGATGACCGGCTTGTTCTCGGAGATCCTCTGGAGATCCACGTGGATGATGCGCCGCGAAAGGGGATCGCGCGCCATCTCCCTGATGACCGCGCGGACGGGTTCCGCCCCATCCACCGACAGCTGGATGATCACGTTCCGCCCGGACGGCGTCGACAACGCGACGCGCAGGTCGTGCGCGTCGATCGCGAGCGTCACCGTCTCCTCCGCCTCACCGTAGAGCACGGCCGGGATCTTCCCTTCCGACCGGACACGCTTCGTTCCCTGCTTGCCCACCGCGGGTCTCAACACGCTGCTGAGTCTCACCGTTGCCATCGCGTTCTCCCGTTGCCGTTCGGTCCAGGGCCGGCGCCGCTCACACGAAGAGCGAGCTCACCGACTTTTCACCGTGGATCCTGTCGATGGCCTCTCCGAGCAGCTCGGCCACCGAAAGCACCTTGATCTTCTTCTCGCTCAGACCCTCGTGGGCCAGCGTGTTCGTGACGACGATCTCCTCGATCGGCGACGCGGCCAGCTGCGCGAGCGCGCCCCCGGCGAACACCGCGTGCGTCGCGCCGGCCGTGATCCGCTTGGCGCCGAGCTTCATGATCGCGTGCGCCGCCTCGATCATGGAGTTGCCCGTGTTGATGATGTCGTCGACCATGACCACGTGCTTACCCGCCACGTCGCCGACGACGTTGATGACCTCGGCGGCGTCGGGCCGCGGCCGCCGCTTGTCGACGAACCCCAGGGTCGCTCCGAGTCGTTTGGCGAACGCTCTGCCCATCTTGATGCTCCCCACGTCGGGGGACATCACGACGAGCCCGGCCGCGGCGTGCTCCTCGAAGTAGCGCAGCAGCACCGGGGCCGCGTAGATGTGGTCGAGCGGAAGGTCGAAGAAGCCCTGGATCTGCGGCGCGTGCAGGTCCATGGTGAGCACCCTGTCGGTGCCCGCCACGGTGATCAGGTTCGCCACGAGCTTCGCCGTGATCGGAACGCGGGGACGGTCCTTCCGGTCCTGGCGGGCGTACCCGAAGTACGGCAGCACGGCGGTGATGCGGCGCGCCGAGGCCCGGCGCAGCGCGTCGACCATGACGAGCAGCTCGAGGAGATTGTCGCCTGGGGGCGCCGTGGGCTGCACGACGAACGCGTCGACGCCCCTCACGTTCTCGAGGATGTTCACCTCGATCTCGCCGTCCCTGAAGCGCCCGACGGCGGCCTCGCCGACCCGGATGCCCAGGTACCTGGCGATCTCGTGCGTGAGAGCCGGATTCGCAGTCCCTGTGAACAGCGCTAGCTGATCGTTCATCCGAGCCTCCGACGCTCTGGTGACCGCCCCCCCGATCCGTTCCTCCTGCGGCGCCGCAGCCTGTTGTGGCTGGGGCGGGAGGATTCGAACCTCCGATGCGGGATTCAAAGTCCCGTGTCTTACCAGCTTGACGACGCCCCAGCGCCCGGGTCAGTCATACGGGTCCTCGGCGTGGACAAGCTGTCCCTCGGCGAGGACACGCGCAAGCCCCCCACCCCGCTCCACGACCTCCAGCTGACGCCTGTACTCCGAGAACACCGCGTCCTCGATCATCTGGCGCGTCTCGTTGTTGATCGGGTGAGCGATGTCCCTGAACTCCCCGTCCTTCCGCCGTCGGCTCGGCATCGCCACGAACAGCCCGGCGTTCCCCTCGATGACCTTGAGCCCTCGTACGACGAAGGCATCGTCGAACGTGATGCTCACGAACGCCTTGAGTCTCTCCTCGCAGCGCAGCGTGAGCCTCACCTCAGTGATCTCCATCGACTCACCGCCCTTTGCCTGGATAAAGGGGTGTCGATCGCGGCAGGCTTCGCTGTCCGCCCCCACGCCGCCGGCGCCGTCAGTGCCACCTCAGAACGCAGGCGGCGCCGACAGCCTGTACGACGTGGACCCTCCTTTCCTCGCCCCCGAGAGAGTCGGCGATGCGCTCCGCGTTCTCTCGGTCGGGGACCATGCCAAACACGGTCGGCCCGCTTCCCGACATGACGGTCCCCATCGCGCCTCTCTCGCGAAGGAGCCCCTCGAGGCGGCCGACCTCCGGACACATCTCAACAACGCCAGTCTGGAGGTCGTTCCGAAGAACCCGCGCGAGGCCCTCGGCGTCCCCCTCCTGGATAGCTGAACACACGAGGCTAATGGACGGCAGGCGCTCTGTCAACCCGATTCTCGCCGCGGCATAGGCGGCTGCGGCGCTGACCTCGGCCGCGGGCGTCGCGAGCACGAACCAGCAACCCGGAGGCGGCGGGAGCGGTTCCAGAAGCTCTCCCCTTCCCCTGCCCCGGGCGGTGCCGCCCTCGATCAGGAACGGCACGTCGGATCCGACCGTGAGGGCGATTCCTCGAAGGGCGTCCGCCGACATGCCCAGACCGTACACCGCGTTCAGCCCGACGATCACGGCGGCGGCGTCCGCGCTCCCGCCTCCCAGTCCCGCCGCGACAGGGATCCTCTTCTCGAGCGTGATCAGTGCGCCGGGGACTCCCGTCGCCGCGAGGAAGGCCTCCGCCGCGCGCCACGCGAGGTTCGTCGGGCCGGCCGGCAGCCGTGTTCCCCCGAGAACCTCGAGCGCGATCGCGCCGCCCTTGTTCGGAGCGATCCGGAGGCTGTCAGCGAGCGACACCGTCTGGAAGACGGTGTCGATCTCGTGGTAACCGTCGGGGCGTCTGGCGATGACCTCGAGGCCGAGGTTGATCTTGCAGCGGGCCTCGATCTCAAGCGACCTCATCGGGGGTTCTCGCGCTCCGCTGTCGCCCACGGGCGGGCAGGATCGTGACGCGGCCTGCGCCGGCTAGCGGAGGTAGATGGTGATCGCGACGGCGACGACCCACAGCAGGATGTTCAGCCCGAGCGGCCGGTCCGACACGAGCGACCTGGCGGGTGCGCCTCCCTGCCCGGCCGCGAGGATCAGGTACATGTAGCGGAGGACCCCGTACACCACGAAGGGGATCGTGTAGACCAGCCGCGCGCTCCCGATCTTCTCCACGGTGCCCGGCCAGATCGTGTAGATGGCGTACGAGACGATGGTGGCCGACCCCGTCGCGGAGATGAGGGCCTCGACGAGGCCCCGCGGGTAGCCCTCCAGCGCCTCGCGATGCGCCCCGGCCCCGGAGCCCAGCGCGACGACCTCGTGCCGTCGCTTCCCGAGGCCGAGGAACAGCGCGAGAAGGAACGTGCACACGAGCAGCCACGGCGAGAGCTCGATGCGCGAGACGTCGCCGACCAGCACCTCCACGCTCCCGACCGCTCGCAGCACGAAGCCGACGGCGATGGCCATGACGTCGAGGATCACGACGCGCCGCAGGACCAGGCTGTACGCCGCGTTGAGCGCGACGTATCCGAGCGCGACGTGGCCGAAGCCGGGGTTCACGGCGTAGGACCAGGCGAGGCCCGCGACGGCGGCGATCAGCGCGGCGAGACCGGCCGCCCGCGGCGACACGGCGCCCGACGCGAGGGGGCGCCGGCGCTTCTCGGGGTGCTCCCTGTCCCTTCGCAGGTCCACCAGATCGTTCATGAGATACGAGGCGCCGGACAGCAGACAGAACGCGAGGAAGCCCTGCACCGACAGGCCAAGGAGAACGGGGTCGGTCAGTCCGCCCGCGAACAGGAGCCCGGCGAAGAGAACGAGGTTCTTCGTCCACTGCTCCGGGCGCATGGCGCGGACGATGGCGGCGAGCATGGCGGTCACACCTCCGCTCTCGGCGTCGTGCCGTTCACCAGGATGTCACGCACCTTGGTCACGATGAGGTCGATTGCGACGATGTTGAGACCGCCCTCCGGGATGATCACGTCGGCGTAGCGCTTGCTCGGCTCGACGAACTGGAGGTGCATGGGCCGGACGGTGCGAAGGTACTGCTCCACGACCTGGTCCATGTTCCGTCCGCGGCGCGTCACGTCGCGCCTGAGCCGCCGGATGAACCGCTCGTCCGCGTCGGTGTCCACGTACAGCTTGATGTCCATGAGCTCCCGGAGAGCGGGCTCCGCCAGGACCAGGATCCCCTCGAGGAGGACGATGCCGGCGGGCCGCACGGTCACCGTCTCGGGCAGACGGCAGTGCGTCTCGAAGTCGTAGACCGGCTTCTCGATCGGGCCCCCGGCGCGCAGCTCCCTGAGGTGCTCGAGGAGCAGCGCGTTGTCGAACGCGTCGGGGTGGTCGTAGTTCAGCCGGGTGCGCTCGGTCGCCGGCAGCGAGGAGCGGTCGACATAGTAGGAGTCGTGGTGGATGATCACCACGCTCTCCTCGGCGAAGTGCTTCCTCACCTCCAGGGCGACCGTCGTCTTCCCTGAGCCTGTGCCTCCACCGATCCCGATGACGATGGGCGAGAGGGGCATCCGTGACCTCCGGGGACCTCAGTCCGCGAACAGCTCGCTCTCGACGAGCTCGCAGATGGCGTGCCCTACGGCGATGTGCGCTTCCTGGATCCGCTGCGTGTCCGACGAAGGCACGAGGATGGCGACGTCGCAGCGCTCCGTCATCGCCCCTCCGTCCTCGCCCGTGAGGCCTATGGTCGACAAGCCCGCGGCGCGGGCGGCCGCGAGCGCGCGCAGCACGCTGCCCGACCTCCCGCTCGTCGAGATCCCGACGAGGACGTCCCCCGGCCGTCCGATCGCCTCGACCTGTCGCGCGAACACCGCGTCGTAGCCGTAGTCGTTGGCGACGGCGGTGAGGACGGACGGATTGACAGTCAGAGCGATCGCCGCGAGTCCGGGACGCTCCTTCCTCAGCCTGCCCGCCAGCTCGGCGGCGATGTGCTGCGCGTCGGCCGCGCTTCCGCCGTTTCCGCACAGCAGCACCTTGCCGCCGGCGCGGAGCGCCTCGAGGATCAGGGTCGCAGCGTCCGCCGTGACGGCGGCGACGGCGCCCGCCGCCGCGGCGAGAGCCTCGGACGACGCCGTCAGGATCTTCTGCGCCGCCGCGGCGGCTGCCGGGTCACCGCGCTTCATCCGCGCACCTCTCTGTGATGTAGTCGCCAAGGGCCTCTTCCCATGACCTCGGGAGCCAGCCGGTCAGGGAGACAAGACGATCGAGCGACAGGACCGAGTACGAGGGCCGCGCCGCCGGGCGCGGCAGCTCCGCCGTCCGGATGGGACGCACATCGACACCCCGGACGCCGGCCGCCGCGAGAATCGCCCGCGCGAACTCGTACCACGAGCAGCTGCCCGAGTTCGTGGCGTGCACGACGCCGGTCGCCCCCGTCGGGATCAGCTCGGCGATGATGACCGAGAGGTCGCGCGCGCTCGTCGGGGGGCCCACCTGGTCGTTCACGATCCGAAGCGGTCCCCCGCGCCTCGCGAGCGTGAGGACCGTCTCGACGAAGTTGCGGCCTCCGCGCCCGTAGAGCCACGCCGTCCGCGCGATGAGGGCCCGGCCGCCGGCCTCGGCCACCTCCCGCTCCCCGGCCAGCTTGGACTCCCCGTACGCGTTGACGGGGCCTGGCGCGTCCTCCTCCCGGTACGGAGCGGCGTTTGCGCCGTCGAACACGTAGTCCGTGCTCACGTGGACGACCGCGGCGCCGACCCCTGCCGCCGCGCGGGCCACGTTCCCCGCGCCTGCGGCGTTGACGGCGAAAGCCCTCTCCCTGTCCTTCTCGGCGCCGTCGACGTCGGTGTACGCCGCGCAGTTCACGACGACGTCCGGTGCCGCGGAGAGGACGGCCGCCCGCGTCGCCTCGGGGTCCGCGATGTCGAAGTCCGCCAGGTCGGCCGCGACGACGTCGGAGGTGGCGGCGAGCGTCCGCACCAGCTCCGACCCGAGCATGCCCGCGGCGCCCGTGACGAGAACGCGCCTCACGGTCTTCCCCCCTGCGGCGCGCGCGTCACGGCACCTCGATGCGGCTGGCGTCCCCCACCATGAAGCGATACGCCTTCGGCATGCTCGCGCACTTCACGATCTCCACGTCCTTGCCGATGAGGCTCCGCTCGATGCGCTGCCTCAGGTTCACGATCCTGCAGTTCTCGAGCACGATGCTGTGCTCGATCTCCGAACTCTCGACGACGACGTCGTGGTAGATCGAGGTGAAGGGCCCGATGTACGAACGCACGATCCTCGAGCGCTGCCCCACGATGAGGGGGCCACGGAGCACGCTGTCCTCCACGACCGCGCCCTCCTCGACCACAACGCTGCCGTCGATCCGCGAGGCCGCGTTCACAAGGCCGCGCACGTCCGGCGCCGCTCCCTCGAGGATCATGCGGTTGGCCTCGAGGATGTCGTCGAGCTTCCCCGTGTCCTTCCACCATCCGGTCACCTCGTGCGCCCGCACGGAGCGCCCCGCGTCCACGAGGCCCTGGATGGCGTCCGTGATCTCGAGCTCGTTGCGCCTGGACGGCTTCAGACGGTCCACGGCGTCGAAGACGGTCGCGTCGAACATGTACACGCCGACGAGCGCGAGGTCGGACCTCGGATGGGCCGGCTTCTCCTCAAGCCGGACGACGCGCTCGCCCGACAGCTCGGCGACGCCGAACTCCTGCGGGTTCCGCACGCGCGCGAGCAGGATCTGCGCGTTCGGGCAAAACCGGCCGAACTCCTCGACGAAGGCGGCGATGCCGCCCTTGATGAGGTTGTCGCCGAGATACATGACGAAGGGCTCGTCGCGAAGGTAGTCGCGGGAGATCTTGACCGCGTGCGCGAGGCCGAGGGGGGCTTCCTGCCTGATGTATGTGACGCGCAGTCCGAACCGCGCCCCGTCGCCCACCGCCGCCTCGATGTCGCGGTGTGTCTCGCCCACCACGATGCCGACGTCGACGATGCCGGCGTCCCGGATGGCCTCGAGGCCGTAGAAGAGAATGGGCTTGTTGGCGATGGGCACGAGCTGCTTGGCGCTCGTGTGCGTGATCGGCCTCAGACGCGTGCCGCGCCCTCCCGAAAGGACCAGTGCTCGGATGTGGCTACCCCTCCTCCCGCAACGTCGCGCCGCCGGCCCGGCGCCCAGCGCCGTGCACCGCGGCCGCGAAGGCCTCCAGCAGCGAGACGTCGCCGGTGCGCTCGATGACGTCTCCCGTGACGACGAGCCTCGCGCCCGCGCGCACGAGCTCCACGGCCGTTTCGGGCGACCGGATGCCTCCGCCGACCATGACCGGGATGTCCACGAAGGACGACACCGCCGCCACGATCTCCGCCGGCACGGGATCGCGGGCTCCGCTCCCGGCGTCGAAGAAGGCGAGGCGCATGCCGAGGTACTGGGCGGCCAGAGCGTGCGCCATCGCGATGTCGGGCTTGGTCCTCGGAAGCGGGCGCGTGCCGCTCATGAACTCCACCGACGTCGTCGAGCCGCTCTCCACGAGGAGGTACGCCGTCGGGATGGGCTCGATCCCCAGTTCGCGGATCGCCGGCGCCGACCGCACGTGCTCGCCGATGAGAAGCTCCGGGTTCCGCCCGCTCACGAGCGACAGGAACAGGATGGCGTCGGCGTCCGGGACCACGAAGCCGGCGTTCCCGGGGAAGATGATCACGGGGATGCCGACGCGACCCTTCACCGCGCGGACGCACTCGGCGACGCGTCCGCGAAGCGACAGGCTTCCGCCCACGAGGACGGCATCGGCTCCCGCGGCCTCCGCGCTCGCGGCGAGGCGCGCGCTGTTCTCCGGAGCGCGGCCGTCGGGATCCAGGAGGACGAGATAGAGCGCGCCCAGCGTCTCGATCCCGCGCATGAGGCGCCCCCACACCGCTCCCCCGCCGGCCATGCAGTCCCTCCGCGGCCCCGCGTCGGGCCTAGCGCCCAAGGAGGCGCTCCACCACCTGGTACACCGACTCCAGCGCCCCGCCGAGCTTCGCCGGGTCGCCGCCGCCGGCCTGCGCGAGCCGGGGCTTGCCCCCGCCTCGCCCGCCCATGAGCGCGGCCGCCTCACGGACCACGTCGCCGGCCGCAAGCCGCTTCGCGTCCGCGAGGTCGTCGCTCACGACCGCGATGACCACGGCGGTCCCGTCGATCTCCGCGCCGAGCACGCCCACGCCGCTCCCCAGAGCGTCGCGGAGGCGGTCCGCCTGCTCGCGAAGCGAAGGGACGTCCGCGGCATCGACGCGGGCCGCGACAACCCGCACCCCCGCCACGTCGCGCGCGCCCCCCGCGATGGACGCCATCCCCTCGCCAGACGCCCGCAGCCGCGCGCGGGCGGCGTCCTTCCTGAGCGACGCGATCTCGGCAATGAGCTCCTCGGCGCGCGCCGCCGCCGCATCCGGTGTCGTCCGCAGGGCCTCGGCGACCCGCTTGCCCGAGGCCGCCAGCAGCCGGGCGCGGCGGACCGCCTCGACCCCGGTGACCGCCTCGATCCTCCGGACGCCGGATGCCACGCTCGTCTCCGAGATGACAGAGAACGAGCCGATCTCGCCGGTTCGCCTGACGTGGGTCCCGCCGCACAGCTCGAGGCTCACACCGCCGACCGACACGCAGCGCACCCGCTCGCCGTACTTCTCGCCGAAGAGGGCCATCGCCCCACGACTCAGCGCGTCGTCGATCGCTGTCTCCTCGGGACGCACCGCCAGGTCGCTCCTGATCCATGCGTTCACCGTGTCCTCAACGAGCGCGGTCTCCGTCTCGGTGAGCGCCGAGAAGTGCGTGAAGTCGAAACGCAGGCGGTCGGGCCCAACCCAGGAGCCCGACTGGTGCACGTGGTCGCCGAGCGTTCGGCGGAGGGCGGCCTGCAGGAGGTGCGTCGCCGTGTGGTTCTTCTCGGTCCTCCGGCGCCTCGCGAGGTCCACCCGGAGGCGCACGGACGCGCCACCGAAGTCAGCCGCGAGGCCTCGCGCGACGTGCACCGCGCGGCCGTCCTCGAGGGAGACGTTCACGACGTCTGCCGCGGCCCCCGCGGCCTCGACGCGCCCCGCGTCCGACACCTGCCCGCCTGCCTCCGCGTAGAACGGCGTGCGCGTCACCACGAACTCCGTGTCCCCCGGCGTCCGCCCCGCCCGAACGGCCACGACCTCGGTCTCCACCGGATCCGACAGCAGCGGCCCCACGGCCTCCTCTGCCTCGGGTCCGACGGACGCGCCGAGGTCCCCGCCGACGAACACCGAGTCGGTTCCCGGACGGCTCGCGCCGCGCCACGCCGCCCGCTCTCCGGCCGCGCCGGCGAACGCCGATGCCCGCCGCGCCCGCTCCTTCTGCGCCTTCATCGCGGCCGCCGCGCCGGCCGTGTCCACGGACAGCCCGCGCTCGCGCGCCATCTCCTCCGTGAGGTCCAGCGGGAACCCGTACGTGTCGTACAGCGCGAACGCCCGCTCGCCGGGGATCGTCGTCGCCCCCGACCCCCTCACCGACTCGGCGATCTCCTCGAACACCGCCGTGCCCTGCGCGATGGTCGCGTCGAACCGCTCCTCCTCCGACTTCAGGACGAGCGCGATGTGCTCACGCTTGGCCGCCAGATGCGGATGGGCGCCCTTCATCGTTTCGACCACGACGCCGCCCACGCGGTACACGAACGGCCCCTTGATCCCGAGCGAGAGCCCGCGGCGCACGGCCCGGCGCACGAGCCGCCTGACCACGTACCCGTGCGCCTCGTTCGACGGCAGGATGCCCTCCGCGATCGCAAACGTCGCGGCGCGCGCGTGGTCGGCGACAACCGCGAGCTCCGTGCCGACCGGGCCGCTCGGGCGCGCGCCGCCCGCGTTCTCGACCTCGTCCCGCACCGCATCGACCACCGGTCGGAGAATGTCGGTCTCAAAGATGCTCCCGACGCCCTGGACCACGGAGGCGAGGCGCTCGAGCCCGCTCCCGGTGTCGATGCCGGGCCGCGCGAGGGGAACGCGCGTCCCGTCCTTCCGCTGGAGGTACTGCGGGAAGACCAGGTTCCAGACCTCGAAGTAGCGCCTGCAGTCGCAGCCGGGCCTGCAGTCCGGGCGGCCGCAGCCGAGCTCGGGCCCCATGTCGTAGTGGATCTCGGAGCAGGGGCCGCACGGTCCGGAATCGCCCGCCGGACCCCAGAAGTTGTCCTTGTCGCCCAGGAGGACGATGCGCTCGGCCGGGAAGCCGACCGCGGTCTTCCACAGCTCCGCGGCGGCCTCGTCGTCGGCGTGCACGGTGACCCAGAGGAGATGCTCCGGAAGCCGCACGACCTCCGTGAGGAACTCCCACGCCCACTCGATGGCTTCGCGCTTGAAGTAGTCGCCGAACGAGAAGTTCCCGAGCATCTCGAAGAACGTGGCGTGGTAGGGCGTGTGACCGACCTCATCGAGGTCCGACAGCCGCAGGCAGCGCTGCACGGAGACCGCCCGCCTGTACGGGGGGCGCTCGGCAAGGTAGTGGGGCTTGAAGGGGACCATGCCGGCCGAGGTGAAGAGGAGCGTCGGGTCGTCCTTCGGGATGAGCGGCGCGCTCGGGACGGTCTCGTGGCCTCGGTCCTTGAAGAACCGGATGAAGGCGTCCCGGAGCTGCGTCGCTGACATGCGGTCACTCATCCCGCTCTCCCATCACCTCGCGGACGACCTCAATGGCCGTCGACCTCGCGAACCCCCGCCGCACGAGCATCGCGAACAGGCGCTCCCGCTCCCGCGCCCCGGCGGCCGACCGGCGGGCCCAGGACCGGGCGGCGCGCAGCGCGAGCGCGCGCTCCGGATGCTCCCCGAACGCCCGGTCCACGACCTCGTCGGCCACGCGCGGCGGGACACCCTTGAGCCGCAGCTCCTGAGACAGGCGGCGTCTGCCCACCGGCCGTCGCCTCATCCGCTCGTCCGCCCACAACTCGGCGAACGCGCGGTCGTCGACGAGCCCGGCCGCTGCGAGTCCATCGATCACCCGGGCGACGACGGCGGCGGCGTGCCCCTTCCGGGTCAGGCGCTGCGCGAGCTCGCTGCGCGTCCTCGCCCGGACCGAGAGAAGACGGAGGGCCGCCTCCCGTGCGCCGACGAGGTCGGACGCCCTTCCCTCCTCGACGGGCTCGCCGCCGCCGAACGTCGCGCCGACCGACAGGCCCATGGTCTCAAGGGCCGACTCCGGCAGCGTGAACACCCGCGCGCCGTCGATGAAGACGGCGACGCGGGGCGGTTCGCCCGGCTCCCGGCGGATCGCGGTGACGCGCCCCTCCCGCGCCCGCCTGCCTCGCGTCAGGGGCTCAGCGCTTCTTGCCCGCGGGCGCGCCCTTCTCCGGCTTCTGTTCACTCTCCGACGGCTCGCTCTTCACGGGGCCGGCCTGAGGCAGACCGAGCGACTTCCTGATGTCCCGGTCGATCCTGGCCGCGACGTCACGCTTCTCCTCGAGAAACGCTCTGGCCTTCTCGCGGCCCTGGCCCACCTGCAGGTCCCCGTACGTGAACCACGTCCCCTTCTGGGCCAGCACGTTCGTCTGCACGCCGAGGTCGAGGAGGTCGCCCTCGAGCGAGATGCCCCTTCCGTAGATGATGTCGAACTCCGCCTGGCGGAACGGCGGGGCCACCTTGTTCTTCACGACCTTGACGCGGGTCCGGTTGCCGACGACCTCTTCCCCGGTCTTGAGAGCGCCGATGCGGCGGATGTCGAGCCGGACGCTCGCGTAGAACTTGAGGGCGTTGCCGCCCGACGTCGTCTCGGGATTGCCGAACATCACGCCGATCTTCATCCTGATCTGGTTCAGGAAGACCACGCACGTCTTCGACCGCGCGATCGACCCGGCGAGCTTCCTGAGCGCCTGCGACATGAGCCGGGCCTGGAGGCCGACGTGCGAGTCGCCCATCTCTCCCTCGATCTCCGCGCGCGGCACGAGGGCCGCGACGGAGTCCACGGCGATCACGTCCACCGCGCCGCTGCGCACCAGCATCTCCGTGATGTCGAGCGCCTGCTCTCCCGTGTCGGGCTGCGAGATCAGGAGCGCGTCCGTGTCCACGCCCAGCGCCCTCGCGTAGCCCGGGTCGAGCGCGTGCTCGGCGTCGATGAACGCGGCGACGCCGCCCAGGCGCTGCGCATTCGCGATGATCGAGAGGCTCAGGGTGGTCTTCCCCGACGCCTCGGGCCCGAACACCTCCACCACCCGCCCGCGCGGCACGCCGCCGATCCCGAGGGCGACGTCCAGCGCCAGGGAGCCAGTCGGGATCGCGTCGATCCCCTTCCCGACGTCGTGCGACCCGAGGGTCATGATCGAGCCCTTGCCGAACTGCTTCTCGATCTGCGACACCGCGAGATCGAGCGCGCGCCTCTTCTCCTTGTCCTTCTCCTGCACCATCGTGTTCCTCCAGGTCAGGGGAGCTCAGCCGTTGTGTTCGGCGCGGCCGTCCGGGCCGGCCGTCGCGAGGGGAAACCGCGCGATCGCCTCGTGGATCGCGCCCGAAGGGGACAGGACGCTTCTCATCAGGAGCACCTCTTCCACCGCGACGGTGTCCTCCGGGCAGCGCAGCGTCGCGAGCGCGCCGGCAAGGTCGCCGGCCGTCCGGGCGTCGCGGACGCGGCCGACCGTGATGTGCGGGCTCCAGCGGCGCTCCTCGCGGGGCACGCCGACGGCGGCCAGCTCGCGCTCGACGTCGCCCTGGAGATCGAAGAGCGCGTCGGAGGGGACGACGCCGATCCAGATGACGCGAGGCCGCTGCGGCGAGGGGAACGCCCCGGCGCCGCGCGCGACGAACGAGAACCGCCGATTGCCCGACGCGGCCCGCCCGACGGCGTCCACCACGTCGGGCAGGTCGGCCTCGTCCACGTCCCCGATGAACTTGAGCGTGAGGTGCAGCGTGGCCCTGCGGGACCAGCTCGCTCGCACCCCGCGCCGCTCCAGGGTCTCTGCGGCCCTCAGTATGCCCGCTTTGAGCTGGGGGGACAACTCCAAAGCCACGAAGGCGCGGACCGCCACCGTCACGTCCCTTCGATGTTGAGGAGTGCGCGCCTGAGAAGCTCGAGCGCGGCCTGCGCCGCCTGCTCGCGGACCGCGTCCCGCCCGCCCGCGAACAGGTGACGCTGCGCGCGCTCGAAGCGCCCCGCCACGGCGATGTGCACGAGGCCCACGGGCTTCTCGGAACTGCCCCCGTCCGGGCCGGCGATGCCGGTCACCGCGAGGCCCACGTCCGCTCCGGCCGCCGCGCACGCTCCCGCCGCCATCTCGCGCGCGGTCTCCTCGGACACCGCGCCGTGGGACGCCAGCGTCTCGGCCCGGACGCCGAGGGCGCGCCGCTTGACGTCGTCGGAGTACGCGATGACGCCGCCGGCGAAGTACGCGGAGCTGCCCGGCACGCGGGTGATCCTCCATCCGATGCGCCCGGCGGTGCAGGACTCCGCGACCGCAAGGCGCAGTCGCGCCATCGAGAGCAGGTAGCCGACGATCTCCTCGAGCGCCTCGGGCCCGCGCGCGTAGACGAACGGGCCCAGGGCCTCGGCGATCCTCTCGGCGGCCTCGTCCGCGGCGCGCCCGGCGTCCTCGGTAGCGCCGATCCTCGAGACGACCTTGAGGTCCACTCCGCTCCGCGAGGGAAGATAGGCGATCTCCGTTCGGGCGATCCTGCGCGCCAGCGGTCCGACGATCTCGGCGACGCGGGACTCGGAAAGCCCGGTCGTTCTGATCAGGCGCTCCTCGGTCAACCTCCGCAGGCCGCGCCCCTCGAGGAACGGGACGACGTAGCCCTCCACCATGGCCCGCATCTCCGTTCCCACGCCGGGCAGCAGGAAGAGGAGTGCCTCTCCGTGTTCGATGAGAAGCCCCGGCGCCGTTCCGTGGCGATTCTCGATGACGCGCGCTCCTTCCGGCACCATCGCCTGCGAGACGTTGATCTCGGGCATGGCGAGGCCGCGCTCCTCGAAGCGCTCCCTCACGCGCGAGAGGGCCCGCTCGTCGAGCGCGAGCCTCCTGCCGCAGACGCGGGCGGCGACCTGCTTCGTCAGGTCGTCGCTCGTCACGCCCAGCCCGCCGGTCGTGACCACGAGGTCCGCCGCCTCGAGCGCCCGCAGCATCGTCGCCTCGATGATCGCGGGGTCGTCGGGAACGAGGATCGAGCGCTCCACGGTCACCCCGACCGCGGCCATCTGCGCGGCGAGGTACGCCGTGTGCTCGTCCCTGCGACTCCCGTCGAGGAGTTCGTTTCCCACCACGATGATCTCTGCCGTCACCGATGTGCTCCCCGGGGTTCGTGGGTGCCGGCGCGCGGCACGTCTCCGCTCACCAGGATCCCGCCGCCATCATGAGGCGGACGAGGACGTTCGCGTAGAGGCCGGCGACGACGTCATCCGCCACGACGCCGAGCCCGCCGGGCAGGCTCTCCACCCGCCTGCCGGGGAACGGCTTCAGGATGTCCGCGATGCGGAACAGGACGAACGCGGCCCCGTACACGGTGAGCGACTTCGGCAGGAAGAGGACCGCTACGAGCATGCCGGCGAACTCGTCCACGACGATCCTCGAGCTGTCGTGGCCGAACGCGCGTTCGGCGGCCGACGCCGCCCAGATGGCCAGGGCGAGGAACGCAAGGACCGAGAGCAGCATGACGAGGAGGCCGACGGGCGCCGCGGCCGGAGCGCCGGTCGGGACAAGGAACCAGAGCAGAGCGGCGAACCCGAGCGCGCCGACGGTCCCCGGGGCCGCGGGCGAGTACCCGAGGAAGAAGCCCGTGGCCAGAAGACGGGCCACCGGGTCCAGGGTCAGGGCGCCGGCTCGCTTCATCCTGCCTCGTCCCAGCCCGCGCGCCGCGACGGCGCGCGGCGTCCGAACGGTCACCGTTGCGACCAGCCACAGGGGAACGCGCAGAAGGCACGGGGGCGGAACGCGCGGCGGAGACTGCCCAGACCGACGCGCCTAGCTCCGCGAGAGCTCCTCTCTCTTGAGAAGCCACTCCCAGTTCCGGTCGACGTCCCTCTGCAGCTCGTCGATGATGTGCCTGTTCTGTTCCTTGAAGAGGTGGCGGAAGCGCCCCTGCTTCTTGAGCCACTCGACGACGGGGATCTTCTCCTTGGGTTTCCGCGTGACGCGCAGCTTCCCGTGTTCGACCTCAAAGAGCGGCCAGAAGCAGGTGTCCACGGCCAGCCGCGCCATCTCCATCGACTCCTCCATCTCGTACCGCCAGCCTCGGGGGCACGGGGCGAGGACGTTCATGAAGGACGGGCCGTCGATCGACAGAGCCTTCTCGACCTTGTCGGAGAGGTCCTTGGGGAATCCCGGGGTCGCCTGCGCGACGTACGGGATGTTGTGGGCGATCATGATCTCGGTGAGGGCCTTGGCGTACTGCTGCTTGCCGGGCACGACCTTGCCCGCCGGCGTCGTGGAGGTCTGCGTGCCCTTGGGCGTGCCGCCTGAGCGCTGGATGCCGGTGTTCATGTACGCCTCGTTGTCGTAGCAGACGTACAGCATGCGGTGCCCGCGCTCCATCGCGCCGGACAGGGACTGCAGTCCGATGTCGTAGGTGCCGCCGTCCCCGCCGAACGCTATGAACCGCATGTCCTTGTCGATCTTCCCCTGTCTCTGGAGCGACCGGTACGCCGCCTCCACCCCGCTGATCGTCGCCGCCGAGTTCTCGAACGCGTTGTGGATGAACGGCGTCCGCCACGCCGTGTAGGGGAAGATCGTCGTGACGACCTCCACGCAGCCCGTCGCGCACCCGCACACCGTGTCGCGCCCAGCCGTCAGGAGGATCTGGCGCATCGCCGTCATCGGAAGACACCCCGCGCAGGCGCGGTGGCCCCCCGACATCAGCTCCTCCCGCTTCGCAAGCTCCTTCAGACCTGGCATGCCCTTCCCCCTATTCCCTGAGCCCCAGGAACCGCACGTTGTCCTTGGGCGTGCCCTTCTTCGCGACCGTCTCGAGGTCGGCGTAGACCTGCTTGACGTGCTCCATCGAGAGGTCCCTGCCGCCGAGGCCGTAGATGTAGTCCACGAGGCCAGGCGTGACGTCGGTTCCGAAGAGGGACGAGCGAACCTCGATGTGGAGAGGCCCGCCGTCGCCGCCGAACGAGACCGAGCGATCGAGGACCGCGACGGCCTTCGCGTGTCGGAGTGCGGCGCTGAGCTCCGCGCCCGGGAACGGCCGGAACGAACGGACCTTGATGAGCCCGACGGGCTTGCCCTGACCTCTGAGCTCGTCCACCACGACCTTCGCCGTCCCGCACGTCGAGCCGAGCGCCACGATGACGAGCTCGGCGCCGTCCATGGAGTACTCCTCGAACAGACCGTAGGCGCGGCCGGAGAGCTTCCCGTACTCCAGGCCGACCTCCCGGATCACGCGCGACACGTGCGACATCGCCTCGATCTGCTGGCGCTTGTGCTCAAAGTAGTAGTCCTGCAGATCGAGCGCGCCGAACGTGATCGGCTTGTCGCTGTCGAGGAGCGGGTTCCTCGGCACGTAGCCGCCGATCCACCCGCGCGCCGCCGCGTCATCGAGGATCTCGAGGACCTCGGCCGTGTGGCTGATGATGAAGCCGTCGAAGGTGACCATCACTGGGAGCAGCACGTCAGGGTGCTCGGCGATCCGGATCGCCTGGAGGATGTTGTCGTACACCTCCTGCGCGCCCTCCGAGAAGATCTGGATCCACCCGCTGTCCCGACACCCCATCGTGTCGCTGTGGTCGCAGTGGATGTTGATGGGCGCGGAGAGCGCCCGGTTGATCACGGGCATGACGATCGGCAGCCGCGTGCCGGCCGCGACGTAGAGGATCTCCCACATGAGCGCGAGCCCGCACGCGGAGGTCGCCGTCATGGCCCTCGCGCCCGCCGCCGCGGCGCCCACGGACGCGCTCATGGCGCTGTGCTCCGACTCCACCAGAACGAACTCGGCCTTCACGTCTCCATCGGCCACGAACTCCGCGAACTTGTGCATGAGTTCGGTCTGGGGCGTGATGGGGAACGCGGCGACCACATCCGGGTCGATCTGCCGCATCGCCTCGGCGCCGGCGTCGTTGCCGGTCATGATGACTCTCTTGCCCACTCCGCCATCTCCCTTCGTCGTCGGGAGGCCCGAGTCCGCGGCCTCAGTCCTTGCCGACCTCGGTCTCGAGCTTCACCTCGATCGCCTTCGGGTCCGTGGGACACTCGAACCAGCAGATCTTGCATCCCTTGCAGTGGTCGTAGTCGATGCCGACCACCTTGCCGTCCTCAAGTCTGATGGAGGAGTCCGGGCAGGCGATCCAGCAACGGAGGCACTGAATGCACGTCTCGGCGTTCCATGTCGGTCGGTACGTCCGCCAGGAGCCCGTCTCATACTCCTGCGCGTTCCCCGCGCGGTCCACGACGCAGCCGTGAGCGAGCTCGCTCCACGCCTTCTCCTTCATTCGGCGCTCACCTCCTCGTGCGCCCGGCGAATGGCGCGGACGTTGCCGTCGAGAACCTCGGGCCTGAAGCCATGCGAGAACTTCTTCCTGATCTGGTCGAGGACCGTGTCCAGGTTGAGAAGGCCCGTCACCCGGACGAGGGCGCCGAGCATGGGCGAGTTCGGGATCGGACGCCCGATCTCGGCGATCGCGATGCCGGTCGCGTCGACCGTGTAGAGCTTCCCCAGCCGGCTTCCGACGCGCTTGCGCACCTCGGCCGGCGGCCGGAGCGTGTTCACGATGAGAGTCCCGTCCTTCGGCATGCCGGCCGTGACGTCCACGGCTCCGAGCAGCGTGTCGTCAAGGACGATCACGATCTGCGGCGAGCTGATGGCGCAGTGCACCCTGACTGGGGAGTCACTGATCCGAGTGAAGCCCCTCATCGGGGCTCCCATGCGCTCCGGACCGTAGTCCGGGAACCCCTGGCTGTACTTCCCCTCCATGGCGGCCGCCTCGGCGAGCAGGAGCGATGCCGTCTTCGCCCCCTGGCCGCCTCGCGCGTGCCACCGGATCTCCATCATCTGCGACATGAACCCCCTCCTTAGGAGAGGCGCAGAGGCGCGCCGCCCGCAAGCAAACCATCGTGAGAAGATAGCATCGGGAGACGGGAGGGTCAAGGGGCAAGGCCGGGGCGGGCGGGGCCCGTGCGCAGGCGTCAGACGTCCCGTCGCTCGTCGAGCGCGGCGCCCAGCGTGAGCTCGTCGGCCAGGTCCAGGTCGCCGCCGACGGGGAGTCCGCTCGCGATCCGCGTCACGCGGACACCGAGGTTCGCGAGGAGCCTGGCGGCGTACAGAGAGGTCGCCTCTCCCTCGGACGTCGGGTTGAGCGCGAGGATGACCTCCTTCACGTCGCCCGACCTCGCGCGGTCGACAAGCGATGTCAGGCGTATGTCCTCGGGCCCGACGCCGTCGAGCGGCGACAGGAGCCCGCCGAGGACGTGGTAGCGCCCCCGGAATCGCCCCGTGCGCTCGAGGGCGAGCACATCGCTCGCCCGCTCGACGACGCACAGCACGCCGCCGTCACGGCGAGCGTCGCGGCAGATCGCGCACGGGTCGTCCTCGGTCAGCGAACCGCAGGCCGAGCACGGGCGCGTGTTCGCTCGCGCCGCCACGATCGCCCGCGCGAGTTCCGCGCACTCCGGTTCCGAGGAGCCGACGAGTCTGAGGGCGATGCGCGTCGCGGACTTCCTCCCGATGCCGGGAAGTCCGGAGAGCAGCTGCACGAGGCGTTCGAGCGATGGGGGGAATGCCGTCATGGCTGCGCGTTCCCTCGCTGCGCGGGCCCGGCGTCACAGCCCCGGCAATCCGGCCGTGCCGAGCTTGCCCATCTCGCGGGCGATCAGGTCGTCGCACCGCTGCTTCGCGTCGCGGAACGCGGAGAGGAGGAGGTCCTCCAGCATGGCCGCGTCCCCTCCCTCCAGGACGCTCGGCTCGATGCTGACGCTCCGGACGTCCTTGTGGCCGTTCATGACGACGCGCACGGCCCCGCCGCCGGCGGTCCCCTCGACCGTCATCGTCTCGAGGGCCTTCCGGGCTTCCTCGAGGCGCTTCTCGAGCTTCTGCGCCTCCTTGAGGATCCTCCCCAGGTCCGGGGCCATGAAGCGTCACTCCTCCGCGCGCGTGTCAGTGATCTCGCCGTCGAACATCTCCAGCACCTTGCGCACCATCGGGTCCTCGCCATCGCCCGCCTCGCGCCTCTGCGGCGCGGCGGCGGGCGCGGGCACTGCCCTGGCGGCCTCCGCGAACGTGAGGCTGAGCTTCACGGGCTTGCCGTAGACGTCGCCCGCGGCCTGCTCGAGAAGCGTCATGTTGGCCCGGTCCTGAAGCTGCTGCCGATGGAAGTTCGACCCGTTCGGAATGAGCACGCCGAGCCGCCCGTCCGTCAGCGGCGAGGCCACGGCTTCGGTGAGAAACGCGCCGAGCGCGGGCTTGCGTGCCTTCACGCGCTCGACCACGAGCGCCCACTGCTCGCCTCGGGCGGCCGGACGGCCCGCCGCCGCTGCCGTTCCACCGCGTCCCTGGGACGGACCGGCGCTCCCTGCGCCCGCGTCGCCTGACGCCGGAGTTCCTCCTGGGGGCGTGGCGCCTCCCGCGTGCCCCGAACCTCCCGAGGCCGCGGCAAGCGCGCGGACGATCTCCTCGATCTCCACCGTTCTCGGCAGCCGCGCCATGCGCGCCAGGGCGAGCTCGACCATGAGGGACGGCTGGGTGGTCCAGCGCGCCTGCGCCTGCGTCTCGGCCGCGATCCTGAGAAGCCTCACGAGCTGGTCCTCGGTGAGGGCGCGCGCGGGCGTCTCCGGACCGTCTCCGACATCCGGCGCACCCGGCTCGCCGGTCGCCGTCCTCACGAGGAGATCGCGCAGGTGCTCCACGAGGCCGTCGATGAGGTCCCTCGGGTCGAAGCCGGCGTCCAACGCGGATGTGAACGCCCCGAGGGCCGCCCTCGTGTCGCGAGCCGCGATCGCGTCGGAGAGCGACCGGAAGACCTCGACGCGCGGGATCCCCAGAATGGCCGCCACGTCGTCCGCGCCCACGTCGCCCGATCCGGTCGCGAGCAGCTGGTCGAACAGGCTCTCCGCGTCGCGCATGCTCCCGTCGGCCCGGGCCGCAAGCAGCCTGACCGCACCGTCGCTCACGCGGACGCCCTCGGCCTGTGCGATGTGCCTGAGGCGGGCCTCCATGTCCGCGGCGCTCACGCGGTGGAAGTCGAACCGTTGACAGCGCGAGGTGATCGTGTCGGGGATCTTCGACGGCTCAGTCGTCGCGAGCACGAAGACCACGTGCGGCGGCGGCTCCTCGATCGTCTTGAGGAGCGCGTTGAACGCCTCGCGCGTGAGCATGTGCGCTTCGTCGATGATGTACACCTTCTTGCGGCCGGAGAGCGGCGCGTACTGCACGGTCTCTCGGATGCCCCGCGCGTCCTCGATCTTCCGGTTCGACGCGCCGTCGATCTCGATCACGTCGAGGCTCTTGCCCGATGCGATCTCGCGGCACGAGTCGCAGGCGAGACACGGCTCGTCGGTGGGGCCCTTCTCGCAGTTGAGCGCCTTGGCGAGGACCCTCGCGATCGTGGTCTTGCCCACGCCCCGGGGTCCTGTGAACAGGTAGGCGTGCCCGATCCTGTCGGTGCGCACGGCGGCCGACAGGGTCGTGACGACGTGTCGCTGCCCCACGACCTGCGAGAAGGTCTCAGGGCGCCACTTCCTCGCCAGCACGAGATACGACATGGCTTCGGGATACCCCGTGTTCGTGAAGGAGCATCTGCCGGCACGCGCCCGACTCGACCCCCGTCTCCGGTGCGGTCACGGCCAGTTGGCTCCGGCCAAGCGCCCCCGCGGCACATCGAGGGATCGGCTTACGGCTGCTGCCTTCCGGCCCTGACCGGGTTCGCCGGACTCGATTGCGCGGGACCTGGCCTTCATCGCCACTTCTCCGCGCCCGCGGCCGGAGGCGACAGGGCCTCGGTTGGGTGTTCGACCCCGCTGAAGCGGCTTGCGGGTCACAGGGCACCGCTAGCTCCCCGTCTAGCGTGCCGGCTCACATGGGTTCACCGTCAGCGGGGCCCGCTCCGGACATGAGCGGGCCCCGAAGGGTTGGTGGAGATGAGCGGGATCGAACCGCCGACCTCTGCCTTGCGAAGGCAGCGCTCTCCCAGCTGAGCTACATCCCCACAGGTCCTTGGTCCTACAGAGTCGACTGGATGGCGGAGAGGGAGGGATTCGAACCCTCGGTACGTTCATCACGTACACGCGATTTCCAGTCGCGCACCTTAGACCACTCAGTCACCTCTCCGGGTCTCGACTGGCGGTGGGGGTGGGATTCGAACCCACGGTACCCAGAGGGTACAACGGTTTTCGAGACCGCCACGATCGACCAACTCCGTCACCCCACCTGTCCCCCGGCGACGCTACGTTCTGCCCCGGGCCCGAAGAGCCTCGAAGAACGCCGCGAGCAGCGCCGAGGCCTGCTCGGCCATCACTCCCGACGACACGGCGACCCGGTGGTTGAGTCTCGGATCGTCGGCGATGTTGCCCAGCGACCCGCAGTAGCCCGCCCTGGGATCCGCGCACGCGTACACGAGTCGCGCCACCCGCGCCTGCACGATGGCCCCCGCGCACATCGGGCACGGCTCCATCGTAGCGTAGAGCGTCGCCCCAGTCAAGCGCGGTACCTCGACGGCCCTGCACGCCGCGCCGAGAGCGATGATCTCCGCGTGAGCGGTGGGGTCGCGCGTCGCCTCGACCTGGTTGTGCCCGCGGCCGAGGACCCTCCCCCCAAGCACCACCACGGCGCCCACAGGAACCTCGCCCTCGTCGAGGGCCATTCGGGCCTCGTCGAGGGCGACCGCCATGAACGCGCTGTCCCGCCTGTCGAGCGCCGTCGTCACGGGCCTCCCCCACCGCAGCGCGGAACACGCTACCAGAGGGGGGGCGTCGTGTCAACGACTCGGGCCGCTCCCGCCTCGTCCCTCACGACAGCAGACGAGCGCGCCCCCGGCGGAACGCTCCGCCGAGAGCGCGCTCGTCGACCCCGCGCGCCCGGTCGACCGCGGGACCCTAGTTCACGCTCTCACCGCCGTAGAGCACGACCGCGTTCTTCCCGGCGGTCTTCGCCTGGTACAGCGCGCGGTCGGCGTGCGTCAGGAGATCGTCCTGGCTCTGCGCATGCGAGGGAAACGTCGCGACGCCGATGCTGATCGTGAGACGGCCGCCGGGCATGATGTCCTCGCCCTCGAACTCCGAGGACTCGATGATGCTCCGGATGCGCTCGCCCATCCGAAGCGCGGCGTCGGCAGCGACCTCGGGTACGATGATGGCGAACTCCTCGCCTCCGTATCGCGCCACGTAGTCGCAGTTCCGCGACGAGTGCCGGAGCAGGTAGGCCAGTCTGCGCAGCGCCGCATCGCCCGCCGGGTGTCCGTGCGCGTCGTTGTACGTCTTGAAGTCGTCGATGTCGATCATGAGCAGGCTGACGACGCGGTTGTATCGCGCCGCCCGTCCGACCTCCGTCTCGAGAAGCTGGTGGAAGAACCTGTGGTTGTAGAGGTCGGTCAGCCCGTCCTTCCGGGAGAGCTCCTTGTAGAACTCCCCTTCCGCGGCCTTCCGCTTGAGCTCGCGCTCGGCCAGCGCATTGGACACGATGATCCTGATCTGGTCGATGTTGAACGGCTTGGTGATGTAGTCGCGCGCGCCCAGCTTCATGGATTCGACGGCCGTGTCCATGGACGCATAGCCGGTCATCACAATGACGTCGACGTCGTACGGCAGCTTCTTGGCGGCGGCGACCACGCCGAGCCCGTCCAGCTCCGGCATCACGATGTCCGTCACGACCACATCGTACTGTGACGCGGACATCTTCTCGACGGCCTCGCGGCCGGAGCAGGCAAGCTCGATGGCATAGCCGTCGTCCCCGAGCACCTCCCTGAGGAACTCGCGCATGATCTCCTCGTCGTCCACGATCAGGACGCGAGGAGGGGGTGTCTTCTCCCCCTCCGGCCTGCCCACCAGCTCTCCCGGCGCCAGCACGTGTTTCCCCCGATCGGCTGCGGCCCTCGCCTCAGGCCCTCGGGCCGGCCGTGTTCACGGGCAGACGCACCGTGAAGGCCGCTCCGCGACCCTTGTCGCTCTCCACGTCGATCTCGCCGCCGTGCTCGCGCACGATGCCATAGCTCACCGACAGCCCGAGCCCGGCGCCTTCCTTGTCTGCGCGGGTCGTGTAGAACGGTTCGAACACCCGCATCAGATCACCGTTCGTGATGCCGTCGCCGGTGTCTTCGAACCTGACGGCAACCTGCCCCGCGCCGCTCCCGCTCTCCGTCTTCCATGTCCGAACCGTGAGCCTGCCGCCGCTCGCCATGGCGTTGCGGGCGTTCAGGACGATGTTGGCGAACACCTGCTGAAGGCCCTGTGGGTCGCCCACGATGCACGGGAGCGCGCGATCGAGTTCGACGTCGACCTCAATGCCCCGCATGGCCAGCTGCCGCTCGGTGCACTCCAGTGTGCTCTCCACGATCTCGTTGACATCCAGGGTCGCCGTGCCCGACCTCGCCCCTCGCGAGAACGTGAGCAGGTTCTCCACGATGCGCTTGCAGCGCTGGGCCTCCCGCTCGATGTGTCGCATGTGCGTCGCGATGTGCCGCGCCTCGTCGGCCGACAGCCCCTGGTCCTGACGCTCCATCACGCGCTCGAGGTCGTACTGCGAGTAGCCGAGAATGCCGGCGAGCGGGTTGTTCAGCTCGTGCGCGATGCCCGCCGCCAGTTCCCCCACCGCGGCGAGACGACCCGACTGCACGACCTTCTCCTGGATGTCCTGAAGCTCCTTCGTCCGCTCCTCGACGCGCCGCTCGAGGTCGTCGTTGAGCTCCTCGAGCGAGGCGAGCGCCCTGTCGAGCTCGCGCGTGCGTTCCTCGACCCTCGTTTCGAGCGTCCTGTTCCACCGTTCGAGATCGGCGCGCGACTCCTCGAGCCTCTCGTAGAGACGAACGTTGTCGACCACTCGGGCCACCTGATTGCCGAGAGCGCTCAGGAGCTCCGCATCCTGCTGCGAGAGCGACCTGCGCCCGCTTCCGAGGACGGACAGCACGCCGATCAGCTTCTCCCCCCTCATCAGGGGCACTCCGAGCCACGTTCCCGTCGCCGGGCGGCTCTCCGGAGAACGCAGCCACTCCTCAGGGCAGTGAGCCGCCGGATCCGCGGTGACGAGCGGCAGACGGTGTCTCATGACCCAGGCCTCCGCCGCGGAGGGGCAGTGCGGTCCCCCGGCTGGCGCGGCGTCGTCCGGCGTCGCGAACGACTCGACCTGGCCCGTGGTCTCGTGGAGCAGCGAGAGCGCGACCGTCCGCGCTCCGAGCAGCTGAGCCGCGTACCCGCGCAGCGTCGTCGCCACGTCGGGAAGATGCCTGGCTTCGGACAGCGCGCGCGCCGCCGCGTTGAGCACTTTGAGCTCGCCGACGCGCTTCAGCAGCGCCTCGCGCGCATCCCACAGCGCCTTGCCGGCCGCGCTCGATACCATGAGCACGATGGCGAGCAGCGGGAAGGTCGCGGGCTCGCCGGGCGTGTACGAGGCGATGAGCAGGAGCGCGAGCGGGAGCATCGCCAGTTCGATGATCACGCCGCGGCCGGCGATCCACCGCGCGTACTCCCACAGCGGGTTCCGGACGGTGACAGAGGCGATGGCGCGCATCGTAGAAGCCACGGCGCCGAACGTGACGAACATGACGAAACAGCGGGCCGCGTCCAGCAGGGTCATGCTCGTGGGCACGAGCCTTCCTCCGATCGCCCGGTACGCGAGTCCCGCCGCCGCGGCGGCGATGACCTGCGCGCCCGTGTCGGCCAGCGCCGATCGCAGGTTCCTGCGGAAGACAAGCGTGTTGAGGATCACGGTCGTGGCGGCGACGACCCACACTGCCACCGATGTCCCGAAGAGCGCCAGCGACGCGACGAACACGGCCGCGCTGAACGAGACGAAGGAGCCGCGGCCGATGGGGAACGCGAAGAGGCCGGTTCCGAGCCCCAGCGCGGTCATGATCCCGACGGCTCCCCAGTCGAGCCGCGTGATCCCCGTCGTCGCGATGGCGAGCATCGTGAGCCCGACCGCCGCGGCCAACCACCACGACCGGCCCGGAATGTCGTTCCCGGTCATGCAGTTGCCGCCCACCGTCACCCTGGTCTCGTGCATGATGCAGTTCGGCGTGGCGAACTCCGAGCCGTCCCCGGACGCCTGTCCGGGGGACTGGCGGCGCCTCGCCCCTCCATGGTGTGCCCCATCAGCGTTCTAGCCATCGGTCGCTCAGGGCACTGTGAAATGCAAGTCCCATGCCACGGGAGCGGTCCGGCCGGCCTTGGGGGGGGCGTATCTGGTGAGAAGTGAGCGGTCGCTCAGTCGGTCGCCGAGGCTCGGACCGTCAGAGCGCCGGAAGGAGCACGACCTGGTCGGCGGCCTCACGTCCCCGATCCTCGCACGAGAAGAGGATCACCTGACGTTCCTTCGCGATCTCGCGCAGCAGGGAGAGGCCGGCGGCGCGACGCTCGGGGTCGCAGTTGACGAGCGCGTCGTCCAGGACGAAGGGCGCGCCCTCAGCCGTAGAGAGGAACTCAAGGAGCGCGTAGCGGATGGCCAGGTACAGCTGATCGGCGGTCCCGGCGGAGAGGTCGCCGGCGCCCAGCGTCGCGGGCCCCGCGGAGCGGCGCTCCGGGTTCGTGACGCTCACGTCGAGGTCATGCCCGACTCGGGCGGCCTCGTAGCGGTCCAGCGTGACGCGCCCGAGCACGCGGCTCACCAGGGGCTCGAGGGCGGAGGCGGCCTCCTTGTTCGTGCTCGCGATGGCGCTTGCCAGAGCCTCGCGCGCGATGGTGAGCACGCGCAGTCTGCGGTCGAGCCGCTCGATCTCCCGCTCGACGTCTTCGAACTTCGCCTCGAGGTCCGGGATGGTCTCGCCCGCCTCGGCCTGCTCGAGCTGGCCCTCGAGCCGCGGGATCGACTCGCGGAGCGCCTTGAGCCTCTCGGTTCTCTGCTCGCGTTCGGCGCGGAGCTTCGCGTACTCCGAGGGCGCGAGCGGTCCTCCCGTCGGAGCGGTCCCTGCGCCACCCTCAAGCTCCTGCTTCTGGCGCGACAACGAGGCCGCCTCCCTCTGGAGCATCTCCTCCACCGCGTCGTGGTCCTGTCCACCGCAGATCTCAGCGAGCATGGCGTTCCAGACCTCGGCGCTGTGCCGGTCGCGCTCCTGCGCTCCCGCCGCGCGCTCGAAGTCCGCGTAGCTTGAGCACCCGACTTTGGAGAGCGCTGTCGCCAGCAGCGCCTCGCGCTTTTCTCGCTCGAACGTGGCCCTGTCGAACTCCCGCGCGAACGCCCACATCCGGAGCGCCCGTCGCGACAGGAGAAGGCCGACGAGCGTCGCCGCGAGGCCCGCGGCGGCCATGGGGACGCGAAGCCTGAGATCGCCGCCGAACACCGCCGCGAGGAAGAGCACGATGCCGGTCACGATGGCCGACCCTGCCCCGACCCCCGCGCGGCCGCCCACCGAGCCCAGTCGACCCGACGGCGCCCTGTCGCTCAGGTCCGCCAGTCGCCGCTCGGCGGCGTCCAGATCGGCCTTCGCAGCCCGTGCAAGCCGCTCATACTCGTTCGATCCCGCCGGAATCCGGTCCCAGACGGCCGCGAGGTCCGCCTTGAGCTTGCGGATCCTGCCGATCTTCGCTTCCTTCTCATCGAGCGCCTTCCGGACACGCTCGAGCGTCGAGAGGTCGTCCTGCCGCTTCTCCTCGTGCTTGAGCGCTACGTCGATCTGAGACAGGTGCCGCTCGTTGTCCTCGAGCTCCTCGCGCAGCCTGTTCAGCTCGTTGCGCGAGCGGAGGTTGTCGGCCCAGCCTGCCTCGTGCTTCGCGCGTTCCTTGGCCAGCCGGTGCCGCTCCTCGCGGAGGGCCTGGAGGGGGCCGGGGACCTTCGCCGGGCGCTCGAGGCCCACCTTGATGCGCGCGACCTCCCCGTCGATCCGCTCGAGGACGCGCGCCGCGTCGACGGCGCCGCTCGAGCTCGTCATCTTCCGTTCGATCATCGGCACGAGCTCGCTCCGCCGCGCCGACCCGGCCCGTCCCTCGAGCGCGGCGAGCTCACCCTGTCGCACTGCCGCGACGGACTCGAACGCGTCCCTCGTCGCGAACCCGATCATCTCGCGCACGCGGCGGTCCACCTCGCCGCGATCGCTGATGCGACGGTCGTCGCCGGCCTGCGTGAGCTCCACGCGCCCCGCGCCGAAGTCCTTGATCAGGCGCCAGCTCTCGGTCCCGTGATCGAAGTCGAACTCGAGCCTCACCGCACCGGACGCGCCCCACCGCTCAAGGTCCTTCACCGCGCGCGCCTTGGATGCGACATCGCCGAAGAGCGCCGTGCCGATGGCGTCAACCACCGTGCTCTTCCCCGACTCGTTGGGCCCGACGATGAGGTTGAGCCGTGGATCGAGGACGATCTCGTGGTCGGAGAACCTCTTGAAGTTCACGAGCCTGATGCGGCGGATCCTCACGCGATCACGTCCTTCCCCTGGAGCAGCGCCACGCCCAGCTTGAGGGCGTCCTCCAGCTCCTGCCGCTCCTCCTCGCTCTTTGCGGACTCGAGCTGCTCGCTCAGGATGCGCGCGAAGCGGCCGATGACGAACCGCTCCGGGAGGTCCCGCAAGCAGGCTTCGTCGCTCGCGACCCGGAACGCGCGCTGTCGCAGGGCCACGTGGAAGTAGTCCGAGGAGAGTTCCTCGACGAGCTCGGCCTCATCGAACCCCGAGCCGAGATCCAGAAGACCCGTGAGGTCAAGGCGGACGATCGTGTCGGCGCCCGGCGGCACGGCCCTGCGGACGCGGGTCGCCACCTCCGCGGCGTCCGGGGCCGCGGTGACGTCGACCTCCGCCTCGACGACCGAGCGCGTGCCGAGTCGCAGCCTCGACGTCGTGACGCCCGTCTCATCGAGCACGACGAGCGCGGCGTGCCCGGATCCGACCTGATCGACCGCGATCGTCTCGGGCGCGCCCGGATAGACCGCCGGCGCCGTGGTTCCCTCGATCTCGCGCCACGAGTGCCAGTGGCCGAGCGCGACATAGGACCACTCCATCGAGGAGAGGTCCGCAAGAGCGATCGGATGGTCCTCGGCCGCGCCCGGAACGACCTCGACGGTTCCGTGTGCGACGGCGACGTTCCACCGGCTGTCGTCCCGGGGCCGCAGCCGCGCGAGCTGCCGCTCCGAGGAGCGGTTCGAGCGCGGCGGGTTGCCGTGGACGGCCATGCCGGACTTCCTGAGCACGACACACGACCGCCCGTCCAGCCCGAGGACGTGCACGTGCGGCAGGCGCCTGAACTCGCGCTCGTAGCTCCCGTAGACGGACCCCAGGCTCAGGAAGTCGTGCGATCCGGGGAGGATCACGACCTCCGTGGCGGACGCGGTGCCCAGCCTGTCGAGTTCCTTAAGAACGAAGCGCACGACCGACGCCGGCGGGCTGTTCGAGTCAAAGAGGTCGCCGGCAACGATGAGGCAATCCGCCCGCTCCGACAGGGTCCGGTCGACGACGGCCGTCCACGCCTTCCTCAGCGCGTCGCGCTGTTCGGCGGCCCTGCGGCCCAGCCATCCGAGCGGCGCGCCGAGGTGAACGTCCGACGTGTGGATGATCCTGATCACGCGTCTTCCTCCGGCGTCTGCGGCCGACCGCGCGCGCCGTCCTGCGCCACGAGCGAGACGCATCGGCGCGGGCATCTCATGATGCCCGCGCCGGCCTCACGGCGCGCTGCGACGTTTCCCGCCGTGCGCCAAGCGACCCCGCCGCCGAAACCGGCTCGCCCTACTCCTCCAGCCACTGGATGATCAGCTCCCATTCCGCGTTGTCCATGCCCGGGGTGATCCCATGGAACTCGGGATCCGGGAAGTCGATGGGGCGGTCGATCGCGATCTCATCCGGCTGGGGCCACGAGTGCGCCGGGAAGTAGTTCCTGAGATCGGCGATGGGATCGTTGAAGAGCGCATCGAAGCTGATGAGCACGTCGATGTCCGGCCCTCCGTCTCCCGAGGGGTTGAACACAAGCCCGCTGACCAGCGCGTCTTCGATGGCGTCGGCGATGTCCCGGATCTCCTCGACGGCCCCGCCGCCGAACATGTCGTCCAGCGGCACGTAGCCGTCGGTTTCCGTGAAGACATCGTCGCTCTGATCGTCGGTCTCCGCCTCGAGCGCGTCGCACGCCGCTCTCAGGTGCGCGGCCAGCGCGAGGAGTTCGTCATACGCTGTCGCCATGGCCGCGGGTCGTCTCAGCGTCAGGAAGTCGGCGTCCGACTCGATCAGGTACTGCGGTGTCTGCCCGTCGTCGATGTCGATGTTGTACGACACGGCGACGCTGCACCCGGCCTGCAGCGCGTCCACCACCGTGTGCAGGAAGTAGGCGTCGGTCGCGTCCACCTCGGCGAGAACGTCCTGTCCCAGGGAGTCCTCACCGACACGGACCCAGATTGCGCAGTTCATGTCTTCGAATCTCGTGAGGCGCTGGTCCGCGTACGTGAGAGCGGGAAGCACCTGCAGCTCGATGTAGTTCTGGAGCTGGGAGAAGTGGAAGTCCTGCCTGCCGCCGTCCGAGAACCGCTGGTAGAGACCTCGGAGGTCCGGCTTCCTCGCATACCAGAGGATGCCGGAAGCGCGGGACGCCCTGGGGCCCTCGGGGAAGAGCGTGTCGAGGATGTCGCCAAGCTCCGGATTCGAGACGACCATGAGAAGCCGCGTCGCCGCCGCCATGAGGTTGGCGCCGCAGTGGTTCGGGTTCTGCGCAAGCGCGTCATCGAAGCGCTCGTGTGCCTCGGATACGTCCGCCCCCCAGTTCCAGGGTTCCTGGTCCATGTCCGCGCCGCTCAGCGCGCTCTCGAGCGACCCCATGCCCTCGTCGTAGAGCTGGTCGGCCGACTTGCCGCCGCCATCCCCCGAACAGCCGGAGAACAGCACGCACGCGCCGACGGTCAGCGCGACGAGCACCGTCAGTCTGCACGTCTTCATCCCGCCACTCCTTCGGAGAGCTCCCCACCGGGAGAGCAGGCTCCACGCCGGCGGCATCGGTCGGTCAGCGGGCGGCCGTCCGGGGCCCGCGTGACGCCCAGGCCTTGAGACCGGACGCCACTGTGACACGGTCGTGCGGATGCTCAATGCATAACTCGTGCCGGTCCGCAAGAGGCGGGACAGCGAATCCACGATCAGACCCCGCGTTGCGGCCCGCACGACCCACAAAGGACGAGGGCTCCCCGCCGGCAGACAGGGAGCCCTCATCATGTGGTACGCCCAGGAGGAGTCGAACCCCCAGCCTTCTGGTCCGTAGCCAGACGCTCTATCCAGTTGAGCTATGGGCGCTTGAACGGTGGCGGAGAGGGAGGGATTCGAACCCTCGGTACACTTGCGCGTACAACTGCTTAGCAGGCAGCTCCCTTCGGCCTCTCGGGCACCTCTCCGCGGGCTCACGGCCTGCCATCGCTTGCTTCCTCTGGCGGAGGGCGAGGGACTCGAACCCCCACGGGCTCGAAAGCCCAGCGGTTTTCAAGACCGCCGCCTTACCAGTTAGGTCTAGCCCTCCCGCGGAGCGCAGTATAGCAGCGCCGCTGAGAGCTGTCAAACGGCAATCCACCCGGCGCTCGCTCACGCCCACGACGAGCCCGTGCGCGACCGCCCCCGTGGCGCGCGCTCGGCCTCCTCGGCGGCGAGCTCGCGAAGTCTCGCGCGTGCCCGCCTCGCCCGCCGGACGGCGCCCAGCACGAGCGCCACCGCGCCGAGCAGCATGGCCGCGCTCACGCTCTGCAGAAGGACCGTCCACCCGAAGGTCCGCCGGACGTGCCCGCCGACCTCGACATCGAACTGCCCCGGCGCGCGCCCCGCCACGCGGAGAAGGGCGGTCTCGAAGTCGGGCGCCGAGGCCACGGCGCGGACGAGCTGCGGTCCGCCCGCAAGGCCGCTCTCACGCAGGAGATACTGCACGGCCTCGTAGCTCATCGCGTACGCGAGCCTGGCGTCACGGTCGCTCTCGGGGAATCCCGCGTCGAGCGACGAGAGCGGAATGAGCCTGCCCGCCACGGCCGCCGCGGCAAGCGCGCGGCGGTCGCCGTCCCACTCCCCCGCCAGCGCCATTGCGATCCCCTCGTCGAACCAGCGGGGGACGCTCATGTGCTGAAGCTCTCTCCCGACGACCACGTGCGCGAGCTCGTGCACCACGACCTTCTCGATCTGCAGAGGATACGAGACGATGCGCGGGCTCTTCATGACGACCAGCGAGCGGCCGGCATCCGCCCACGCCACGCCCCAGTCCGGAGGCCACCCTCCCTCGAGACCCGCGAACTCCTCCTCGCTCGCCGCGATCACGATCCTGACCGCTCCGCGCTCACGGCTGTCCAACTCGGTCCACATGCGCTCGAGAGACGGCGCGGCGAGCTCGAGAAGGCGGCCGGCGGCCGCGCGATCGGCCTCTCGGAAGAGCACCGTCACGGGGCCGCGCGACGCGGACTCCCAGCCCTGAGCTCCGCCCTGCAGCGCCCAGGCTCCCGCCGCAACGAAGAGGAGCGCCGCGTGAGCGACAAGAACGAAGCGCGAGGCGCGCGAGACCATGCGGAGTCTCCTCAGCTCGGGGCTCCCGCCCCAAGACGCTCGCGGCGGCGGTCAGCGCGGCGGCGCCAGCGGCGAGATGGACCGCAGACGGGCGATGATCGAAGGCAGGACGTCGAGAAGCAGGTCGACATCGGTGTCCGTGTTCTGCCGCCCGAGACTGAAGCGCACGGAGCCCTGGGCGCAGTTGGGTTCCACGCCCATCGCAGTGAGCACGTGCGACGGCGCCGTCGACTCGGTCGTGCAGGCGGACCCCGTCGACGCCGCGATGCCCGCGAGATCGAGCTCCAGCACGACGCTCTCGCCCTCGACGTAGCGGAAGGAGACGTTCAGGGTGCCGGGGAGTCTGAGGTCGGCCCTGCCGTTCGGCACGGCGTCCGGGATGCGCTCGACGATGTGGCGCTCCATGCGCCCCACGAGACCCGCGAGCCTCCTCCGCTCGGTGTCCATCTCGTCCAGGCACAGACGCAGCGCCGCGCCCAGCCCCACGATGCCGGGTACGTTCTCCGTGCCCGCGCGCGCGCCGCGCTCGTGGCCTCCGCCGTGAGAGAGGGGATCGATGACCGTGCCCGGCCGAACGTACAGCGCGCCGACGCCCTTCGGACCGTAGAGCTTGTGCCCGGACAGAGACAGCAGGTCCACGCCCAGTTCGTCGACCGAGACCGGCACCTTCCCCACAGCCTGCACGGCATCCGTGTGGAACGGTATGCCTCGCGCCCGGGCGATCCGCCCGATCTCCGCGATCGGCTCGATCGTCCCCACCTCGTTGTTCGCGAACATGACGCTGATGAGCGCCGTGTCCTCCTCGCACGCACGCTCGACATCATCGGGGTTCACCCAACCGTGTCGGTCCACGGGCAGGTAGGTGACGCGCGTGCCGAACCGTCGCTCGAGGTACTCGCACGAGGAGAGCACAGCGTGATGTTCGATCCGCGTCGTGATGACGTGGGCCGAGCCTGCGCCACGGGCGAAGACGACGCCCTTGATCGCGAGGTTGTCCGACTCCGTGCCTCCGCTCGTGAAGACGACGGCTTCGGCCCCACAGCCGAGAGCCCGCGCCACGGGCGCTCGGGCCGCGTCGACCGCCGCCCTCGCCGCCTGCGCCGGACCGTAGGGACTCGATGGGTTGCCGTACTGCTCCGAGAAGAACGGCCGCATCGCTTCCAGGACGCGCGCGTCCACCGCGGTCGTGGCGTTGTTGTCCATGTACACGCGCTTCAACGTCGACTCCCCCGGAGGGTCATGAAGCGGCGGCCGGCCGCAGGCGGCCGGCCGCATCTCGCTGTGCTCGCAACCGGCCCGGCAGGTCTGCCCTCCGCCCGCCGTCCCCGATCGTCACTCGCCCTTGTCCCAGATGCCGCGGAGCTTGCGCTGCTCGGCGATCTCGATGAGCGTGTTCTGCCGCTCGATCTCCTTCAGCGCGAATGCCCTCCACTCCGGGTCGCGTACCGCCTTCTCGAGCTGCTCGATCGCCGCCTGATACTGCCCCTGCTTCTCGAGCGCCTTGGCCCAGGGGATGTACGGCGCGCCGCTCCCCGGCATGACCGACGCCATTCGCCGCGCCGTGGCGATCGCCTGGTCGTACTGACCGCCTTCGTTGTACGCGTCCGCGAGGGCGCTCAGATACGTTGCGTCCCCCGGGTTGCGCTGCACGATGGCCTCGTACTGCTGCACGGCCTTCCCGTAGTCGCCCATGCTCCTGTACGCCGTGGCGAGATTCGCTCGAGCCGCGAGATCGTCCGGGCTCTTCTGGAGCACCGCCAGGAACAGGTTCTCCGCCCGCGCGTACACCCCGACCTTCATGTAGCAGTAGCCGAGCGTGGACAGGACGTACTGGCTCGCGGAGCCGCGCTCATGGACGCGCTCGAAGGCCGCGATGGCCTGGTCGTACAGCTCGGCTCTGTAGCAGATCTGCGCCAGCGCCTGCGCAGGCCTCGTGTCGCTCGGCGCAAGCTCGATCGCCCTCCGGTACGCGTTGAGGGCCGCGAGGTCCATCTGCATCTTCTCGTACACGTAGCCGAGATTCAGGAAGACGTCCTGGTCGTCCGGCGACATCCTCGCCGCCTCTACGTACTCGTTCACCGACTCCTGGTACTTGCCGACGACGGAGTACGCGTATGCGAGGGAGGTCCTGGTGTAGGCGTCGTTCGGCGCGGCGCTCCGCGCCTGCTCGTAGAGCCCGAGCGCCTTGTCGAATTCCTGGGTCTCCACGAGGTAGATGTGGGCCAGCCCGTGGTACGCCTCGACGAGCTTCGGGTCGAGACTCAGCGCGCGCTCGTAGTTCTCGATCGCCTTGCCGATCTCTCGCACGCGGTAGAACTCGGCAGCGTTCGCCGCCGCCCTCTGCGCCTCGGTGAGCTGGGTCGGCGGCGCCGCGGTCCCGGTGCCGCCCCCGATGGTCGTGACGGTCGGCGTTGTGACGTCGTCTCCGGACGGTATAGGCGCCATGCAGCCGGACAGCAGCGCTGCCGCCACGAGCGCCCCTGCGAGCGCCGCTCTCCGCCTCAGGATGGTCCTCATGGGTTCCTCGCTCCTGTTCTTGCGTCAGGCCGACGGTCGAGACCCGCCCGCTGGCGTGCCCCGCCGGTGCGCCGTCAGCGGCCTCCGGCGCGGAACTCCTCGATCATGCGGATGTTGTCGGCTGAGGTCCGGGCCACCGGGCTTCCCGGCGCGAGCTCGACGACCTTGCCCCACTCCCTGATCGCCTCGTCGAAGATCTGGGCGTCCGCGAACGCGACGCCCAGGTTGAAGTGCGCCTCCACGCACCCGGGATCGAGCGCGAGCGCTTCGAGGTACATCTCCACGGCCTCCGTGTAGCGCTGGAGCCAGTAGTACGTGCTCCCCAGGTTCGTGTAGACCATCGGGTTGGCCGGGTCGATCGAACGCGCCTTCTGAAGCTCCAGGAGCGCCTGCGCGGCGCTGCCCTGGTCGACGTACACCGACGCGAGATTGAGCCGCGCGCCCACGTGCAGCGAGTCGAGCCCGACCGCCGAGCGGTACTCCTCGACCGCCTTGTCCAGGAGCCCGGTCTCGTAGTAGAGGTTGCCCAGCTCGATCCTCAGGCTCACGTCGTCGGGCCGCGCCGCTGCCTCGGCAGCAAGGCGCTCAATCGACGCGGCAACCTGCTCCGCGCCTCCCGGCGCGTCCTGCGCGCGCGCCCCGTGCGGCACGACGGACACCACAAGCACTGCCGCCAGCACGACGCCGGCCACGGTCGCGAGCTTCCCATCGCCCATCGCGCTCACTCCTCCTGCGGCCGGCGACTACGGTGCGGGGACCGTCGTCACGCGCAACTTCACGATCTTGTCGGGCTCCGTGACGGTACCGTTCTTCTGCCGGTCGCCCTTCTTGATCGCGTCCACGACGTCCATGCCCTCGATGACCTGTCCGAAGGCCGTGTACTGCCCGTCGAGGTTGGGCGATGCGGCGAACATGATGAAGAACTGGCTGCCGGCGGAGTCGGGCTCCGAGGACCGCGCCATGGATACCACGCCGCGGACATGCTTGAGCCTCGCGTCGAACTCCGCCGGGATCGTGTAGCCCGGTCCGCCGTATCCGCCCTTGTGCTCGACGTCGCCCGTCTGGGCCATGAAGCCGTCGATCACCCTGTGAAAGCCCACGCCGTCGTATCGTCCGGCGTTCGCAAGCGAGACGAAGTTGACGACCGTGTTCGGCGCCTTGTCCTCCCAGAGCTCGATCCTGATGACGCCCTTCGCCGTCTCGAGCGTGGCGATCTTCCGTCCGGGGACGAGGTAGGCGACCTCTCTGGTCTTCCTCGCGCCGTTCTCGATGTACGTCAGCGTTGCCGTCGGTCCGGCGGGCGCCTCTTCGACCGCTTCGGTCGCGCCAGGGTCGATCGCCTCGGTCATGGACGCCGCCTCCTCGCTCGCCGCGCTCTGCGCGGCGGTCTCGCCCTTCTCGGACGGCGTCCCGCTGCAACCCGCCGCCACCGCCGTCAGAAGCACGGCGCATGTCACCACGACAGGCAACCACCTCATCCACGAACCCATGGTGCCCTCCACGCTCACGATTCCATGCGACCTTCGGCCGCGTTGCGATTTCGGTTCTTCAATGTACTCGGCGCGCCGGCGCAGTGTCAAGGCGGTTTTCCCCCTGCGCCGCGCGGGCGACGCGAGCGCTCCCGCGTTCGCTTGACAGCCGGTCGCGCTGACCGCTAGACTACGAGCATGCTGAGGTCCATGGGGTGTGGAACCGTCCGCGCACGGGTTCCAGCAGTGCTCCTGGGGATCGTCGCGCTCGCCGTGCTCGTGCGGGTCGCCTTCGTGCTGACGCTCGAGGATGATCTGTACTGGCCGGACCCGCACTACTACGACGAGATCGCCTGGCGAATCGTGTCCGGGGAGCGTGCGGGGGATGCGGTCCTGAGGGGCCCGCTTCAGGCCTTCGTGATGGTGGTGCCCTACGCTCTGGCAGGACACTCGTACAGGGCGGCCTACCTGTTCCAGGCGCTCCTCGGCGGGCTCATTCCGTACCTCGTCTTCCTGATCGCCCGACGCCTGCGCGGGTCCAAGGTCGGCCTTGTCGCCGCGACGATAGCCTGTCTTTACCCGTACTACGTCTACAACGCCGGCGCTCTCTACGACACACAGACGACGACCATCCTGCTGCTCCTCGTCGTGTATCTTGCCCTCGTCTCGCGCGAGGCGCCGAGGCTTCCCGTGAGCGCGGCGCAGGGGTGCGCTCTAGGGCTCCTTGCGCTCAGTCGCTCCATCGCCGTCACGCTCGTGCCTGTCGCGGTGCTCTGGACCTTCCGGGGTGAGCGGCGCGCGCTCCACGCAGCTCTCGTGCTGGCCCTTGCCGTGGCAACCGTCCTTCCGTGGACCGTCCGCAATCACATGGTCACCGGCGAGTTCATCCCCATCTCCGTCGGAGGGGGGCGGGAGTTCCTCTACGGTAACAGCCCCGACGCGACGGCGACCTCGCAGTCGAGGGTTGGCATCCCGGAGGACCTCCGAGGTCTCCCGCGGGAGATCGGGTACGCCGGAGCCGATCGCATGTACCTCGCCCGCGGTCTCGAGTACGTGAAACAGGATCCGGCAAGAGCCGTCCGGCTGTACTTCGCCAAACTGGCCAACCTCTACCGGTTCTACCCCACTCCCCAGACGCAGAACCGCTTCACAACCGACCGCAGCGCGTGGATCTCGATCTTGTCGTACGGTCCCATGTTCCTGCTTGGGCTGGTCGGCATCGTGCTCGAGAGGCGGCGATGGAACCGCTACGCGCCGCTGCTCGCGACCCTCGTGACCTTCACGCTCGTGTACCCGGTGTTCACGACGAACGTACGCTACCGCCTGCCGCTCGACGGGCTTCTCATGGTGTTCTGCGCGGTGGCGCTCGCCCGGATCGCATCGCGCGTCAGTCCCAGGGCGGCGCGGTGGTTCTCCCTGCCTGGGGGGGCCGAGAATGCGTTTGGAGGAGGTGTCGGGTGCGCGCGAACCTGAGTGTCATCGTCCCCACGTTCAACGAGGTTCGGACCATCGGGGCGATCGTGGACCGCGTGCTGGCAAGCCCCGTCGTGTCGGAGGTTGTCATCGTGGATGACGGCTCGACCGACGGAACCAGAAGTGTGCTGGAGACGCTTGGGAAGCGGCAGAGAGTCAAGGTGGTGTGGCACGATCGCAACCGAGGGAAGGGCGCAGCGATTCGGACCGGCGTTGAGCACGTCGCCGGCGAGCTCACCATCATCCAGGACGCGGACCTGGAGTACGACCCGAACGACTACGAGCTCATCGTGCGCCAGTTCGAGGATCCTGCGGTTGCGGTCGTGTACGGATCGAGGCGACTGCTCAAGACCAACCCCATCTCGTCGCCGAGCTTCTTCCTGGGGGGCGTGACGCTCACCTGGATCACGAACATCCTCTTCGGCACGGCTCTCACCGACGAGCCCACGTGCTACAAGGCGTTCCGAACCAGCCTGCTCAGGAGCCTGCCTCTCCGATGCACGGGATTCGAGTTCTGCCCGGAGGTCACTGCGCTGGTGGCCGCCCGCGGCATTCGCATCCGGGAGGTTCCGATCCGCTACTACCCGAGGAAGACCTCCGAGGGCAAGAAGATACGCGCGAAGCACTGGTTCGAGGCCGTGGCGACGCTGCTCAGGCTGAGGTTCAGGCGCGTTGCTTCGTGATGCGCGCCCGGGCGAACGACGGGGGAAGAGCATGACGCACATCTGGATACTGGCCGTGAGCATCCTGCTTAACGTCTGCGGTCAGGTCTCGATCAAGCAGTCGCTTCTCAGCTACCAGGCACGTGCCGGGCGAGAGGCGTACTTCGGGCTCTCGACGGCAGTGCCCATGCTCACCGCGCCGCTCACGCTCCTGGGGCTGGTGCTGTACGCGGTGAGCGCCGTCTTCTGGATCTCGGCCCTGTCCAGGGTACAGCTCAGCTACGCGTACCCCCTGCTGGGCGTCGGCTACGTGCTGGTCGCGGTCGCGTCGTGGCACCTCTGGGGCGAGAGCATGGGCCTCCAGAGGATCCTCGGGACCATTGTCGTTGCTGTGGGTGTCTATCTCGTCGGAACGAGCGGCTCATAGACGCCGGCGCGCACGTGCCCGGCGGATGGGCACCACCCCACGGGAGACACCATGAAGAGCCTTCGCGATCTCACAGAGCAGCTCAGGAAGACGGCAGGCGACGCGGAGTTCGTCGCCGCGCTCGCGGCGTCGGGGACCGACGCGCTCGACGTGCGGTTCGCCGACTTGCCGGGACGGTGGCACCACGTGACGGTGCCGGTGACCCGCGTGGACGAGTCGCTCTTCGCCTCGGGGGTGGGTTTCGACGGCTCGAGCGTGTCGGGGTTCAAGCGCGTGGAGCGCGGCGACATGGTGCTCATCCCCGATCGCCTCACGGCGCAGGCCGAGGAATGGGACGGCCGCATCATCGTGGCCGTGTTGTCCTCAGCCGCGGAGGCACAGCTCAAGACCCCCTTCCCCCTCGACCCCAGGCTCACGGCGCTTCGGGCCGAGCGCGCCCTCGCCGAGTCCGGGCACGCGGACATGAGCCTCTGGGCCCCGGAGCTCGAGTTCTACGCGTTCTCCTCCGTCGCGTACGACGAGCGCAGGAACGGCTCGTTCTTCTCCGTGCGGTCCGACGAGGCCGGGTGGTCGGACCCCGACTCGGAGTCCGACGGGCTCGGCTACAGGATCCGCGCCGGCGGCGGTTACCACGCGTCCCCGCCGTGCGACCGCTTCTTCGAGTTCCGCAACGAGGTCGCCGCGCGGCTGCAGGACGCCGGCATCCCGGTCAAGTACCATCACCACGAGAACGGCGCGCCCGGACAGCTCGAGGTCGAGCTCATCGGCGAGCCGCTCGTGCCGGCCGCCGACCACGTCATGCTCGGCAAGCACATCGTCCGGAACACGGCGGCGGAGTGGGGTCTGGCAGCGACCTTCATGCCTCGCCCTCTCCTTGCCGAGGCGGGCAGCGGGCTGCACGTGCACGTCAAGCTCATGCGGGCCGGAGCGCCGGTGTTCCACGGCGAGGGCCGCTACGCCGGGCTCTCCGAGAGCGCTCTGCACTTCGTGGGCGGCATCCTCTCCCACGGCCGAGCCCTTTCGGCCATCGTGAGTCCGAGCACGAACTCCTATCGCCGGCTCCGGCCTGGATACGAAGCTCCGACGAACCTCTTCTTCTCCGAGGGCAACCGAAGCGCCGCCATCCGCGTTCCCCGCTACGCGACGCGCCCGGAGGCGAAGACGATCGAGTACCGGCCGCCGGACGCGACCGCCAATCCGTATCTCATGATGGCGGCGCTGCTCGCGGCTGGGCTCGACGGACTCGACCGGCGCGTGGACCCGACCGCGCACGGGTTCGGTCCTTTCGACCGGAACGTCCACGAGCTCCCTCGGAAGGAGAGAAACCGGATCGTCCCCCTCCCGGCGACGATCGAGGAGGCGCTCGACGCGCTCGAGCGCGACGCGGACTTCCTCACGACGCGGGGGATCTTCGCCGACGAGTTCGCCGCAACGTGGATCGAGCTCAAGCGCGAGGAGATCGAGACGATCGCATCGCACCCGCACCCGGGCGAGTACGGGCTCTATTTCGACTGCTGACGCCGCGACCCTCTACGGCCGCAGCCGGTACAGCATCCTCGGGAACGGGATGGCCTCGCGGCAGTGCTCCAGCCCACAGATCCACGCCACCGTCCGCTCCACGCCCAGACCGAAGCCGGCGTGCGGCACGGAGCCGTACCGCCTGAGGTCGAGGTACCACTCGTAGTCGGCGCGCGGAAGCCCCTCCTCCTCGATGCGCGCTTCGAGCGTGGCGAGGTCGCTCATCCGCTGCCCGCCGCCGACGATCTCGCCGTAGCCCTCGGGCGCCAGCATGTCAACGGACAGCGACAGCTCCGCGTTCTCGGGATCGACCTCCATGTAGAAGGGCTTGATGCAGCGCGGGTAGCGATGCACGAGCACGGGCCGGTCGAACTGCTTCGAGAGGAGCGTCTCGTGCTCCGCCCCGAGGTCTCTGCCCCACTCGATGTCGAGGCCTCCCTTCCGGATGCGTTCGACCGCCTCCGAGTACGCGATGCGCGGGAAGGGCGGCTCCACGCCTCGAAGCTGCGCCGGGTCGCGCCCGAGGATCGCGAGCTCGCGCCCGCGCGTTCGAAGCACCTCCGCGACGACCTCGGACACCAGCTCCTCCTCGATCTCCATGATGTCGTCGAGGTCCGCGTACGCCACCTCCGGCTCCACCTGCCAGAACTCGATGAGGTGTCGCCTCGTCTTGCTCTTCTCCGCGCGGAACGACGGCCCGAAGCAGTACACGCGGCCGAACGCCATGGCCGTCGCCTCGTTGTACAGCTGGCCGCTCTGAGAGAGGTACGCGCTCTCGTCGAAGTACTTCGTTTCGAAGAGCGTCGAGGTGCCCTCGCACGCGGCGGGGGTGAGCAGCGGCGAGTCCATCTGGACGTATCCGCGGGAGTCGAGGTAGTTCCTGATGGCGCGCACGACCGTCGCGCGGACGCGGAGCACGGCGAACTGACCGGATGACCTGATCCACAGGTGGCGGTGGTCCATGAGGAAGGCCGGTCCGTGCTCCTTTCTGCCGATGGGGTACTCCTCGGCCACCTGGACGACGTCCGCCGCGCGAACGGAGAGCTCGAATCCCCCCGGCGCCCGCTGATCGGCCCGCACCGCGCCGGTCACCCGCAGCGAGGACTCCACCGTGAGACGGCCGAGCGCCTCGAACGTCTCCTCCCCCACCTCCGCCCTGCTCGCGACGCACTGCAGAAACCCCGTCCCGTCGCGGAACTCGAGGAACATCACCTTCCCGCTCGATCGCCTTCCGACGAGCCACCCTTCGAGCGTGACCTCAGTTCCCTCGTGCTTCCCGATGGTCTCGATGGTGCAACGCTGCTTCATGGATGCTCCCCGCGGTGTTCGCTCTGTCGCGTCGGGCAATCCGCCGACCGGATGTCCGACCGGCCCGAGCTCAATCGTCACTCCTCGCCGCGAATCTCTCGATGGCGTCCTCCGGCCCGTCCACGAGAAGGACGTCCCCCTTCTCGAGGGTCGCCTTCGGATCGGGCAGCTGCGACAGCGACTCCGGCACGTCGCTCGCCTTGATGACCGAGATCACGTTGAGGCCGTAGCGCTGTCGGAAGCTCAGCGACGCGAGCGTCTTGCCCCACATGCTCTCCGTCGTCTCGATCCTGCCGAGGCTCATGCCGGGCGACAGCTCGACGATCTCCGTGAGCGAGGGGCTCATCACCTGCTGCGCCAGCCGGCGGGCCACCCACTCCTCGACCAGGATCACCTGGTCCGCCTTCACGAGCTTGAGGATCCTCGCCTCGTCCTCGGTGACCGCCCGCGAGATCACCCTCGGCACGCCCAGCTCCTTGAGGAGCGCCGTCGTCAGGACCGCCGCCTGGAAGTTCTCCCCGATCGCCACGATCGCCGCGTCCACCCGGTTCACGCCCTGCGCCGCGAGGGCTTCCCTGTCCGTGGAGTCCAGTCGCACGGCGACAGCGACCTCCTCGGCGATGGACTGGACCAGCCGCTGGTTCATGTCCACGGCGATCACCTCGGCGCCGCGCTCGGCGAGTTCTCTGGCCACCGTCCGGCCAAGGAGCCCCAGCCCGATGACCGCGTATCGCTTCCCCATACAGGACCTCCCAGACGCGACCAAGCGGCCGCGCCGAGCTAGCTGACCAGCACCGTCTCCTCGGGGTAATCGTAGGACTGGCGCGCCTCGCGCTGCCCGACCGCAAGGGCGAGCGTGAGCGGGCCGATGCGCCCGATGAGCATCACGAGCGCAAGAACGACCTTCGACCCAGGCGACAGGAGCGGCGTCATCCCCGTGGAGAGGCCGACGGTGCCGAAGGCCGACACCACCTCGAACAACGCGTCCGACAGCGCTCCGCCCTCGGACGCCAGCAGGAAGAACGTGCCGCCCGTGACGATCAGGATCGCCGCCGCCACGACCACCAGCGCCTGGTTGACCACCGTGTCGGGAATGCGACGGCGCATGATCTCCACGCGGTTCTTGCCCCGGAAGAGCGCGCTGATCGTGGCGAACACCACGCCGGTCGTCGACGTCTTGACGCCGCCGGCCGTCCCTCCGGGCGAGCCGCCGATGAACATGAGCGCGGTCAGCAGGAAGAGCGTGGGCAGCGACAGGTAGGCCGTCCGCACCGTGTTGAAGCCCGCCGTTCTCGCGGTGACGGATCCGAAGTACGAGGACAGCACCTGCTGTCCCAGCGACTTCCCGGCGAGCGCTCCGTTCCGCTCAAGGAAGAAGAACCCGACCGTTCCGACCGCGAGGAGGACCCCCGTTACGAGGAGCACGAGCCGCGCGTGAACACCCCACCTCGAGCGGCACCGGGACGGGTGTTCCGCGAGCACGCGGTAGCCGAGCGCGTTCATCATGACCGGGAAGCCCAGCCCGCCGAGCACGATGAGCGTCGTCACCGTGAGCAGCACGGGCACGTTGCCGACGTAGCGCTCGAGGCTCGTTGAGTGCAGAGAGAAGCCGGCATTGCAGAAGGCCGAGATGGAGTGGAAGACCGACGTCCACAGCGCCGCCCTCGGGCTTCCGAACTCCCCGCGCGTGGAAACGAACAGGAGCACGGCGCCGACGGCCTCGAGGAGGACCGTGAGGCCGATCACCGTCCCGAGAGTGCGCCCCATCCGCCCCAGCCCCTCGTAGCTGAGCGCGCCCCGCGCCGCCAGGCTCTCGCGCAGCCCCAGCGTCCGTCTCATGGCGACGGCGAAGAACGTAGCGAACGTGATGAGCCCCAGGCCTCCGATCTGGATGAGCGTGAGCAGGATGGCCTGTCCGAACCGCGTGAACTCCGTTCCCGTGTCGACCACCACGAGCCCGGTCACGCAGATGGCCGAGGTCGCGCTGAAGACCGCGTCGAGGGGCGCGATGCCCCGGACCGTCGCCTTCGGCGTCGAGAGAAGCAGCGCCCCGACGGCGATGAGGAGCAGGAACGACAGCATGACGGTCCTCGCCGGGCGGACCCTCATCGACGCGATCCTGCGATTCGCCGCGACCGCCTGACCGACGATGAGGAGCAGGAGGTAGACCTGAAGGACGACGATGTAGCCCTTCGTCAGCGAGAAGACGCCCTGCTCCTCCAGCACGGCCGGCATCCACTCGGTGCCGATGAGGCGCCGGACGAGGGCCAGCTGCGACACGACGAGCGCCGCGATGGCCAGCGCCGGCCACCGCAGCTTCACGTGGAAGAACTTCTTCCTGGAGAGCGCGAACCTCAAGAGGGCGTCGGCGATGAACACGCCGACCACGGCGAGGTCGACGGCATGGAGAGCCTCCCGCGCCGCCGGGCTCAGGTAGAACCCGTACTCCAGCAGCAGGGAGATCGCCGCAACCGCGGCGACGACGAACATCAACCGAGATAGCCAGGTGAGCAGCCTGTCTCTGTCCATCCTGGTCCCTTGCCCCGAACGTCTCCGCACGCGGTGTCCGTTGCCGCGAGAGCATAGGAAGCCGGCGCCGGACGTGTCAACGCCAAAGCCGCCCGAGCGCGTGGCCGCCGCTGCCTCCGCGCGGGCCGGGCCCCGGGTAGGAGACGTCGAACCGCCGACGGTAGTACGCGCGGGAGGCCAGCGCTGCGGCGACCAGCAGCGCGAGCGGATACGCGGAGCGCGCGACCATCGCCACGGCGAACGCCGCGACCGCGACTTGGTTCGCCGCCACGCGGTCGCGGCGCGCGCCCGTGCGGTGGGCGCGCACGAGAAGCGGGGTCGAGAGCAGCGCGCCCGCCGCCCCGGGCACGTCGTGCGCCGCGACCCCGACGGCCGCCGCGACCGTCACGAGCGCGAGCGCGAGCGCGCTGGCCCCGCGCTCTCCCAGAGCGACGGCCGTCGTCCGCAGCGAGGACGCGCCGTCGCCCTCCCGGTCCGGGATCGTCGTGGAGGCGATGATGCCCGCAACGGCGACGGCGTAGCAGAGGGCGGGACGGGCGACCTCGATGCCGAGCGGCCGCGCCACGGACCAGCCCGCCGCCGTCGCAAGCGCCCCGAAGCCGATCCCGTTCCAGATGAGATCGAGCGGGAACTTCGCCTTGGCGTGGACGGGCGGGAGCGAGTACGTGACGCCGAGAAGCATGCTCAGCGCCGCGGCGACCCTGAACGACCACGGGAGCCACAGCGACACGACCGCCGCGAGCGCCCACAGCGCCCCGAGCTCAATCCAGACGTGCGAGAGGGGCACAAGCCCGTCGGAGACCAGGAAGAGCTTCCTGTTCGCCCGGTCGCTCTGACGGTCGCTGACCTGGTTGAGGAGGTACCCGCCCGCAAGCGCGGCGGAAAGAGCGAGGAAGCCGAGGAGCGCGCCTGGCGTCAGGTCGAACGGGGAAGCGCCTCGCGGTCCCGCAGGCGTCATGGCCCGCGCCAGCCCGAAGCCCCCGAAGTAGAAGACCCACAGGGGAACGAGCGCCGCAGGCCGCGCAAGGAAGATGTGGTCCAGCGCCCGGGCGGCCCAGGCGGGCTCAGCGCGCTCTGCGGGCATGTCTCTTCGCCCCGTCACGGCTCGGGCCGCTTCGGCCGCGACCGGTGTGTCCGAACCCGCCGGCATCCCTCGCGGTAGCCTCAAGCCCGGCGCGTTCGACCCATGACGCGCGAACGACCGGCACGATCACCAGCTGTGCGATCCGGTCGCCCCGCTCGACGGCGAAGGGCCGATCTCCGATGTTGGCCAGGATGACGCCGACCTCGCCGCGGTAATCCGCGTCCACGGTCCCAGGTCCGTTCGCCACGATGACGCCGTGCCTGAGCGCCAGCCCGCTCCGGGCGCGCACCTGGCCCTCGTAGCCGCTCGGGACAGCCACGGCGAGACCGGTCGGTATGAGTCGGATCGTGCCCGGCCTGATGGTCACCCGCCGGGGCACCGCGGCGCAGAGGTCCGCGCCCGACGCCCCGGGGGTCATGTACTGCGGGACTGGGATGTCCGCGGCGTGTCCGAGTCTCGCGACCGGCACCCGCACACGCCGGCGCGCCACGTCCCTCGGCCGGGGCGCCTTGGCGCGTTCGGATCGGCGCGCGGCCATCGGCTAGTGCCGCCGGCCGCCGCCCGGTCGCCGCGGCCTCTGGCCGTCGCGGCCGTGCGGCCGCCCACCCGAGCTTCCGCCCTCTCGACCCGAGCCTCCGCCCTGGTCGCCTCGGCTCCGATGCGGCTCCGCGCCGGGCGGCAGCTCCTTCGGTACCGGGAGCAGCGCCCTGCGGGAGAGCCGGACCTTGCCGTTGTCGTCGATGCCGACGACCTTCACGCGCACGGTCTCCCCGAGCTTGAGGACGTCCTCGACCGCGCGAACGCGGTGATGCTCGAGCTCCGAGATGTGGACCAGGCCGTCGCGGCCGGGGAGGAACTCCACGAACGCCCCGAAGTCCGTGATGCTCCTGACCGCGCCCTCGTACTCCTCGCCCACGACCGGGTCCTTCGTCATGAGCTCGATCGTCTGCCTCGCGTCGAACACGCCGTCGTCGGACGGACCGGAGATCTTGACGATGCCCTCGTCGTCGATGTCGATCGTGGTCCCGGTGCGCTCCTGCAGCTTGCGGATCACGCGGCCGCCTGGGCCGATGACCTCACCGATCTTGTCCTGCGGCACCCTGATCATCACGATGCGGGGCGCGTACGTCGAGAGATTCGGCCGCGCCGACGCGAGCGACGAGTCCATCGCATCGAGGATGTGGAGTCTCGCGCGTCGCGCGTTCGTCAGCGCCTCGCTGAGCAGGGCCGCGGGGATGGCGCCGATCTTCGAGTCCAGCTGGAACGCCGTGATCCCCTGCCGCGTTCCCGCGACCTTGAAGTCCATGTCGCCCAGATGGTCCTCGAGCCCCAGAATGTCCGTCAGCGTGACCCAGCGGTCGCCGTCCTTCACGAGTCCCATCGCCACGCCCGCGACGGCCGTCTTGATCGGCACGCCGGCGTCCATGAGCGCGAGCGATCCCGCGCACACCGTCGCCATGCTCGACGAACCGTTGGACTCGAGGATGTCCGACACGAGACGGATCGTGTAGGGGAACACCTCCTCGGGCGGGATGACCGCCTGGAGCGCGCGCTCCGCCAGCGCTCCATGGCCGATCTCCCTTCTCCCCGGGCTCCGGATCGGCTTGACCTCGCCGACCGAGAACGGGGGGAAGTTGTAGTGGAGCATGTAGCTCTTCCAGGACTCGCCCTCGAGCGCGTCGACCTTCTGCTCGTCGCTGCTCGAGCCGAGCGTCGTCACGGCCAGCGCCTGCGTCTCGCCTCGCGTGAAGATCGCCGACCCGTGGGCCCGTGGCAGCACGCCGGTCTCGATGGTGATCGCCCTGACGTCGTCCGGCCCGCGCCCGTCGGCCCGCCGCCGCTCGTCGAGGATGAGCCTGCGAACCTCCTCCTTCTCGATCGCGGCCAGCGCCGCGACGATCTCCCCCGCCTGTTCCGGCGTCGCCGCGTCGGCTCCGGCGAGCGCCTCGTCCCGTATCGCGTCCAGGGCCGCTCCTCGCTCGAGCTTCCCTGCGATTCTCACGGACGCACGCACGCGCTCGCGCAGACCCTCCACGAGCTCCTTCACGGCCCCGCCGGGCCCGGGCAGACCGGGCAGATCGAAACGGGAGACGCTGCCCTCCGGAACCAGTCTTCGGACGAGTCCGATCACGTTCCTGATCTCGCCGCCGGCGATCTCGAGCGCCCGCTGCATCTCCTCTTCCGAGATCTCGCTTGCGCCGCCCTCGACCATCACGACCGCGTCCTCGGTGCCCGCGACAACGAGGTTCAGTCGGCTGCCTTCGAGCTCCGCGAAGGTCGGGTTCACGATGAAGCGGCCCTCCACGAGGCCGATCCGCACCGCACCCAGCGGGCCGTCGAAGGGCACCCCCGAGAGCTCGAGCGCCGCGCCCGCCGCGATCATCCCCAGCGTGTCGGAGTCGTTGTCCCCGTCGGCCGAGAGCACGTTGACGATGATCTGCACCTCGCGCCGGAGGTGCTGCGGCAGAAGCGATCTGATCGGGCGGTCAATGAGCCTCGAGCTCAGGACTTCCTTCGTCTGCGGCCTGCCCTCACGCTTGAAGAAGCCGCCCGGGATCTTCCCGGCGGCGTAGAACTTCTCCCTGTACTCCACCGACAGGGGCAGGAAGTCCCTGTTCGTGTCCGTCCTCGTGTAGGCCGCCGTCGCCAGGACCATCGTGTCGGCGTACCGGATCAGCACCGACCCCGGGGCCTGCTTGGCAAGTCTGCCGGTCTCCATGCTGAGCCGTCGTCCGGCCCACTCCATCTCAACCTGTCTGTGCATCCATTCCTCCATGGCGCCCGGGTTCTCAGAAGAAAGCCCTCCCGGTTGCTCGCGGGAGGGCCAGCAAGACCGCGCGCCGCACTGTGCCAGGCGCTATCTGCGCAATCCCAGTTCCTTCAACACCTGCTTGTAGCCGTCGGGCTTCTGGTCCTTCAGGTAGTTCAGCAGCCGACGCCTCTTGCCCACCATCTTGAGCAGACCGAGCCTCGAGTGATTGTCCTTCTTGTGAAGCTCGAAGTGCTTGGAGAGGGTCTCGATGCGCTCGGTCAGAAGCGCGATCTGAACCTCCGCCGAGCCCGTGTCACCGGCGTGCGTCTCGAAACGCTTGACGATCTCCTTCTTCTTTTCCTTCGTGAGCGACACTGTCCGATTCCTCCGTTCGCCGCGCGCACGCTCGATGCGCATTCCGAATGTGGCGAAGCTAGCACAGGCCCCGTGGCCTGTCAAAGGCAAAAACGGCGCCGGCTCAGGAGGTCCCGGCCGAACCTGCCGGGGCCTTCAGGTTCTCAGCGACGTCTCTCGCGATCTGGTTCGCCAGCTCCTCGGCGCTCCGGAAGGCCCTGTCTTCACGGACGAAGGCCAGCACCTCCACCTCGAGTTCACCTCCATAGGGCAGGCCGTCCCAGCCGGGCACGTGCACCTCGATGCGCCGCTCTCCGGTTCCGAGCGTCGGCCTCCGCCCCACGTACAGGAGCGCGCCCGCCCGCCGCTCGTCGCGCACGCGCGCGCGGTACACCCCGTCGTGAGGGACCAGCTTCTCGCACGGCGGCTCGAGGTTCGCCGTCGGGAAGCCCAGGGCCGACCCGACGCCCTCCCCCCGCGCCACACGGCCCTTCAGTCGGTACGGGCGGCCCAGCATCGCCGCGGCCTCCTCCGGGCGCTTCGTCCAGAGCGCGTCCCGGACCCTCGAGCTCGAGATCGGAACCCCGTCGCGGCGGACCGCCGCCACGACCTCAAGGGTGCACCCCATCTCTCCGGTGATCGCGGTCAACCCGGCGACGTCGCAGGCCCGGCCGCTCCCCATCCGAAAGTCGTACCCGAGCACGAGGTGCGCCAACCGCCCGCGCGAGAGCGCCGACAGGAAGTCGCGCCCCGACATCGCCGCCACGGACGCGTCGAACGGGTGCACCACCATCGCGTCGAGCTCCGCCTCTGCCACCAGGCCGGCCTTCTCCTCAGACGGGGTGAGGACGAACGCCGCACCCGGCGCGCCGACCACGGTGAGCGGGTGCGGCTCGAAGGTCACGAGGACGGCCGGCGTCCCGCGCCGCCGCGCCGCCGAGAGGAGCTCCGCCGCCACAGCCGCGTGCCCCAGGTGGAAGCCGTCGAAGTTGCCGACGGTGGCCGAGAGCGCTCCCGGCACGACGGCGTTCAGCTCCTCGAACGACCGGACCACTCGCATGCGGAGCGCCCCCTCAGACCTCCTCGAACACGCGGATCGGGTGGATCGCAGCATCCCCCGGCCCACCGTGCGGCGCGGCGTCCACGCGCCCGACGGCAAGCAGCTCCGCGCCGTTGCGCGTGACGCGGACGTGGCCCCCGGGCGCCGCCTGGACCCTCTCCGGCGACACCCGGATGCTCCCTCCGGTCGCGAGCAGCGCGGCCTCGTTGCCGTCGACCGTCAGCGAGGGCAGGTCTGCCAGCGCGTCGAACATGGAGCATCCAAAGACCGCCACGTCCCTTCCCAGGGCCTCGACGTCTCCCAGCGCCAGCGCGGCGTCCATCGTGAACCGCCCGATCCGGCGCCGCTCGAGCTCCCCAAGACACGCGCCGCAGCCGAGAACCTCGCCCACGTCGGCCGCAAGCGTCCGCACGTACGTGCCCTTCGAGCACACGACCTCGAACTCAACGTCCGGAGGATCGAACGCAAGAAGCCCCAGACGTCTCACGAGCACCGACCGCGGCGCCCGCTCGACGGTGATGCCCTTGCGGGCGAGCGCGTAGAGCGGCGTCCCCTGGTGCTTGAGCGCCGAGACCATCGGCGGGACCTGCTGGATGTGCCCGGTGAACCCCTCGAAGGCCCGCTCCACGCGCTCGCGGGTCACCCCGTCGCATGGGCGCTCCTCGAGCACGCGGCCCGTCAGGTCCTGCGTGTCCGTGATCCGACCGAGCAGCATGTGCCCGCGGTACTCCTTCTCGGCATCGGCCAGGAACTGCGCGAGCCGTGTCGCGCGGCCAACGAGCACGAGGAGAAGACCCGTGGCCGAGGGGTCGAGCGTTCCGGCGTGTCCCACCCTGCGCTCCCGCGACGAGCGCCTGATCCGCTCCACGACGTCGTGCGACGTCAGCCCCGGCGGCTTCCTGATCACCAGCACGCGGTCCACCCGGCCTCCGATGCGCGCGCAAGGCGGCGCCGCGCGGCGGACGATCGCCCGCGGCGAGACGACGCGCAGAGAACGCCCGGCGCCGCCCCCCCCGTCACGCGGCCCCGCGCTCCGAGCCCCCGTCCGGGGCGTCCGAGCTTCGATCGCGCTCTTCCTCGTGGATCTGCTTAAGGACTCCGTCGATGCGCAGGTAGTTCTCTGCGGACTCGTCGAGCCCGAACGTGATCTCCGGCGCGACCCTGAGATCGAGGCAGCGGGCGAGGTGGCCTCGGATGAACCTGCGGGCCTGTCGCAGCACCTTCAGCGCGAGGTCCTTCTCGGTCGAACTCCCTAGCACGCTCACGAAGATCTTCGCGTAGCGCAGGTCCTCGGAGACATCCACGCGGGTCACCGTGACCATCATGGCCAGTCGCGGATCTCTCATCCTCCGGGAGAGGACGTCACCCATCTCCCGTTGGATCGCCTCGGCGGCGCGCAGGGCTCGCTTCCGGTCCATGACCCGCTCCGCACTGTGGTCCCGCGCCGCGCTACGCCAGGCGCTGCTCGCGCTCGATGACCTCGACCCGCGGATCGGACTCCACCAGCCTCGCGACGCCCGCGAGGACCTCGTCGACGACGCGGCCGTCGGCCGCAACAGCCGCGATGCCGATCGCCGCGCTCTGCCAGAGGTCCTGCTCGCCCACCTCGGCGACCGAGACGTTGAAGCGCGATCTGATCCTGTCCTTCAGGCTCCGCACGACGCTCCGGCGGGCCTTGAGCGAGTTGCTCTGCCCGATGAAGAGGCGCAGTCTCAACGCACCCACGACCATCGGGAGATCCCTCGCAGCTAGCGCCCGGACGCCGCGCTCAGCTTCCGAGCGACCTCCTCGATGTCGTAGGTCTCGATGAGGTCGTTCGCCTGCACGTCGCCGAGGCCCTCCATGCCGATGCCGCACTCGAAGCCGGTCTGCACCTCGCGCGCATCATCCTTGAAGCGCCTGAGCGAGTCGATCGTCCCCTCGTACACCACCATCTCGTCACGGATCACGCGCGCTCGGGACCCGCGCTTCACCGATCCCGAGAGGACGTAGCAGCCGGCCACGAGCCCTCTGTTCGGGATGCGGAAGACCTCGCGCACCTCCGCCCTGCCGACCGGAACCTCGCGACGCTCCGGCTCCAGGAGGCCCTCCATCGCCGCGCGGATGTCCTCGACCACCTCGTAGATCACCTTGTAGAGCCTGATCTCCACGCGCTCGCGCTTCGCGAGTTCCCTCACCCGCGGCGCTGCGCTGATGTGGAACCCGACGATGATCGCGTTGGACGCCGCGGCCAGCAGCACGTCCGTCTCGGTGACGGCGCCGACCGCCTTGCGGATGACGACGACCTTGACCTCGGGCGTCGACAGCTTCTCGAGCGCGTCCGCGAGCGCCCCCACCGAGCCGTCCACGTCGCCCTTGATGATGATCCCCAGCTCCTTGACGGCGCCGACGGCGATCTGCTTGTGGAGGTCCTCCAGCGTCACCCGATGCTCGAATCGCGTCTGCCGCTCCCACTGCTGCTGGCGGCGCTTCGCGCTGATGTCGCGGGCAAGGCGCTCGTCCGAGACGACCGCCAGCACGTCGCCGGCCTGCGGGACGCCCGTGAGACCGGACACCCGGACGGGCGTCGACGGGCCCGCCGTTTCCAGGGAGACGCCGCGGTCGCTGTACAGCGCCCGCACCTTGCCGTCGGCCAGCCCGACGACGAACGGGTCGCCCACCCTGAGCGTGCCCGCCTCGATGAGAACGGTCGTGACGACGCCCCGCCCCCTCTCCTTCTCCACCTCGATGACGACGCCTCGCGCCGGGCCATCTGGCGTGGACCGAAGCTCGAGGAGCTCCGACTGCAGCACGACCATGTCCAGGAGCTTGTCCACTCCGAGTCCGCTCTTCGCCGACGTCTCGACCGCCACCGTGCCACCGCCCCACTCCTCCACCGTGAGCCCCGCGTTGGCGAGCTCGGTCTTGACCTTGTCGGGATTCGCCGCCGGGAGGTCGATCTTGTTGACGGCCACGATCACGGGGACGCCCGCGGCCTTCGCGTGGTCGATCGCCTCGAGCGTCTGGGGCATCACCCCCTCCGTGGCGGCGACGACGAGCACGACGACGTCGGTGACCTGCGCGCCCCTCGCGCGCATGGCGGTGAAGGCCTCATGACCCGGCGTGTCGAGGAACGTGATGCCCTTTCCGCCGTGCGAGACCTCGTACGCGCCGATGTGCTGCGTGATGCCGCCGGCCTCGCCCGCCACGACGTTCGTCCGCCGGATGTAGTCGAGGAGCAGCGTCTTGCCGTGATCCACGTGTCCCATCACCGCCACCACGGGCGCGCGCGGCACCAGCTCCGCCGCCACGACCGCCTTCTCGAGCGCGTCCTCGAGGATGTCCTCGCCGTACTCGTGGATGAACTCGACGTCCGCGTCGAACTCGTCGGCGAGCAGGAGGATCGTGTCTTCGTCCAGCCTCTGGTTGATCGTGACGAGAAGCCCCAGGTCCATGCACTTCTTGATGACGTCGTTCGCCGGAACACCGAGCCGCTCAGCGAACTCCGCGACCGAGGAGAACTCTGGGATCGGGATCCTCTCCTCCACGGTCCCCTCGACGTCCTCTCCCTCGTCGCGATCCCTCCTGTGCCTTCGCCTCCCTCTCTGGTCCAGCGTCCCGGCGAGCGTCCGTCGCACCGTGTCCTCGACGCTCTTCTGGTCGATCCGCGGTCTTCTGCGGCGCTTCTTCTTCGCGAGGGCCTCGGCCGCTTCGCGCGCCGCCAGCGTCGCCCTCAGGGCGTCCGCTCCCACGGGCCCCGGTCCGGCCGGGGGGGGAGGCTCCACCGAGCGTTGCGCCCCCTTCCTCTTCTCGGGCGCCGCCGGCTGCGCGGCCGCCCCCTCACGGGGCGCGGCCGCCGGTCGTTCGATCCGCTTCACGACCGGGATGCCGCCGACCGGGAGCACCGGCTTGACGTACCTGGGAACGACCGGTGTGGGTGCAGACTTCGCCGTGGCCGTCGGGGTCCGTGCGGGAGGGGGCTCATGGGCAGGAGGCTCCTTGGCTCCTCCGGGGGGCGGGGCCGGAGCCGTCGCACGCGCCGCGCCCGAAGCCGGGGCCGCCGCCTTCTCCTTCACCGCCCGCTTGAGCTTCTTGGCGTACTCCCGCTTCAGCGCTTCCTTTTCCTTCTCGAACTCGGCCCGGGCCCTCTCGATCTCGTCGTCCTCGATCGTGTTCATGTGGCTCGCCGCGTCAACGCCGAGCTTCTTGAGCATGCCGACGAGGGCCTCGCTCGAGATGCGGAACTCCTTGGCCACCTGATAGATGCGCTTCTTCGTCACCCGCAACCTCCATCGCTCGACCCGAACGGGCGCTCGGCGTGCGCTACCGCTCCTCAGGCTGGGCTTCGCCCTCCGTCGCGGCGGCTTCGCCCTGCTCCACTGCGCCTTCGTCGCTGGCGTCGGCGGGCGCAGCGTCGTCGCCCTCCTCCGCGCCCTCCTCGGGCTCTTCCCCTTCGGCGTCCGCCTCGCCCGGCTCCGACGGCTCCGCGTCGTAGCGCGGCTCCTGAGCCTCAGCGCGGCGCATCGCCTCAGCGCGGGCACGCTCCTCCATCTCGCGGAGCATCTCCTGCTTCTCCTCCTCGAGAACCTCGAGGACCGCGGCGACCGAAATGGATATCTTCTCCGCGGTCTTCTCGCCGACACCCGGCACCTTGAGGAGGTCCTCGGTCGTCACGCCGTCCAGGTCCCTGACGTAACGATAGCCCGCCACGGCGAGCGCCGCCGCCAACTTGGGGCCCACGCCGGGCAGCTCTCCAACGCCGACGCGCTGCGCGAGGCCGATCTCGAGGTCCCTGGCATGCTCCGTCTCGCCGACGATGTCGATCTTCCACCCGGTCAGCTTCGCGGCCAGTCGAGCGTTCTGCCCGCCCTTGCCGATCGCGAGAGAGAGCTGGTCGTCCGGCACGATCACGCGCACGGAGTGCTCCGCGTCGTTGAGGATGGCCTTCGAGACCTTGGCCGGGTTGAGGGCCCTCGACACGAGCACGGACGGGTCGGAGCTCCACGGCACGATGTCGATCTTCTCTCCGGAGAGCTCGCGGACGATCGTCTGGATCCGGGAGCCCTTGACGCCGACGCACGCGCCGACCGGATCGACGCGCTCGTCGTGCGACGCAACGGCGACCTTGGAGCGGCCGCCGGCCTCCCGCGCGATCGCCATGATCTCGACGACCGAGTCGTAGATCTCGGGCACCTCCATCCGGAAGAGCTTCTTGAGGAAGTTGGGCTGCGTTCGCGACAGGATGATCTGGGGCCCCTTGGTCGTCTTCTCCACGGACAGGAGGTAGGCGCGCACCCTGTCTCCCTGGCGGTATCGCTCCCGACGGATCTGCTCCCTCGCCGGCAGCAGCGCCTCGGTCCGCCCAAGGTTCACGACGATCCCGCCTCGCTCGATCTGCTGCACGTCACCGGTCACGATCTCGCCGATCCGGTCCTGGTACTCGTCGTAGATCTGCTCGCGCTCCGCCTCGCGGACGCGCTGCACGACGATCTGCTTGGCGGCCTGCACGGCGTTGCGCCCGAACTCGTCGAAGGGCACCTCGACCCTGACGGTGTCCCCCACCGTGGCGCTCGGATCGATCTCGCGCGCTTCGTCGAGCTCGATTTCCATGACGTCGTCGTCCGTCTCTTCCACGACGGCCTTCTTGAGGTAGACCCCCAGCGTGTCGTGTTTGTCGTCGACGACCACCTCGACACCGGCCTCGAGCCCGTACTTCTTCCGCGCAGCCGAGAGAAGCCCGGCCTCGAGCGCCTCCATGAGAAGCGCCTGGTCCAGCTGCTTCTCCCTCGCCATCCTCCTCAGAGCCTCCAGGACACCCGTGTTCATGAACCGCACCCTCGTGATGGAGCGTCCCGAACCGCTTCGGGACGCGGTTTCTCCTCGCCGACGAGCCTTGCGCGGGAAATGCCGCCGAGCGGCACGACGACGTCCTCGGCCTCCCCGCGCGGCCTCACGCGCACGCCGTCGGGGCCCACGCCGACGATCGTCCCCTGGACGACGGACCTGCCGCCCACAGGCTCGCGCAAGACCATGCGGACCTCCCGCCCGGCGAAGTGCAGGTACTCCCGCTCGGTCCGAAGCTCCCTGTCGGTTCCCGGCGAGCTTACCTCCAGGGCGTACCGCTCGTCGATGCCCGACGCCCCGTCGAGCACGTAGCCGAGCTCGCGGCTCACCGCCGCGCAGTCCTCGATCCCGATGCCACGGGGGTGGTCGATGATGAACCGCAGCACCCGCCGGCCGTGCTCGGGCCGGTCCTCGACGGCGACGAGGCAGTACCCCATGCCCTCGACGGTGCCGCGGGCAAGCTCGAAGAGCCTCTCCTCGTCCTTGGCCATGGCTCTCCCCCCCGGGGCCCAATACCGAGAAAGTGGGCTCCCGCCCACTTCCCGACGACCAAGCTAGCACGAGGGCCGGTTTCCGGCAAGGGCAAAGTTGGGAGGACGCATGGCCCCCTGCGGGCCCGCTCAGAGGCTAGTGGGTCAGCCGGACCAGCACGCGCCCGACCTCGGTGAGGCTGCGCGGGCTGCACTTGTCCGGCGTATCCGCGAGAGTGTGCCAGAACTCGTACTCCGCATCGATGACGAGCACGGCCGGGAGCCCGGCCCTGAGGAGCGGGATGTGGTCGTCGAACATGGCCCGCCCCCGCCGGTCCTCGAAGGCGAGGGAGCCGGCCCGCCGCGCCGCAGCCCAGACGGTCGCCACCGCCTCGGGAGCGCCGGCCAGAGAGTTGGGCTCCACGGGAATGGAGAGGTCCGCGTCGCCGACCATGTCTACGACGACCGCGAGGCGCGGGCAGTAGTCGCCGAGGCGGGCCGCGTAGTGCGTCGACCCGAGGCACCACCCCGCAAGCCCGCCGGCCCCTCCGCCGTCCTCCCCGTCGAAGAACACCAGATCGACGCCGACCTTCGGCGGCCGTTCGCTCATGAGCGTCGCGAGCTCCAGCAACACGGCCGTTCCGGAGGCGCCGTCGTTCGCCCCGGGGATCGGCGTTCCCCGCCGCGCGGGGTCCGGGTCGAGGTCTGCCACCGGCCGCGTGTCCCAGTGCGTCGCGAACAGGACCCGTTCCCGGGCCGCCGGTCTGAACGACGCGATGACGTTCGCGAAACCCACCTCACGCCCGCGGGAGACGGCGGTGAACCGCTGGACCGCCACCTCGTCGGCGAGCCCCTCGAGCGTCTCGATGAGCCAGCGCTCCGCCTCAGCGTGGCCGGCGCTGCCCGGCGCGCGCGGCCCCATCGCGCACTGGCGCTCCAGGAAGCGGAACGCGCGCTCCCCGTCGAACTGCGGCCGCCCGCACCCCGTCAGCGTGGCCGCCCACGCCGCCGCGAGCGCGACGGCGACCAGACGGCCGCCGCGCCTTCGGCGCGCGCAACGCCGCCGGGTCTCGCGTGCTCGGGTCATCCGCATCAGAACTTGAACTCGGCCGTCAGGTGCACCCCTATGGTCCTCCGCGTCTGATCGCGCTTCTCGTCGCGGCTCTGAGAGAAGGTGATCTGAAGCCCCCCGGACACGCTCCTGGAGAAGCTGTAGGTCGCGTCCCCGGCGATCGAGAAGTCCTTGACCGAGGAGGTCGGGGCCGCCAGCACGAGCCCGGCCTCATCCATGGCCGTCCGCGACACCCTCGCCGACGTCTTGAGCGTGAGCGAGCAGTCCAGATTGCTCTGGAACTTCAGCTTCTCCCCGAAGAACGGCAGCCTGAGACCCTGCGGCGCGGAGAACCGGTACTTGAGGGCGAGGCTTGTGGAGCTCGCCTCGTCCTCGGTGACGGACCCGACTCCGCGCAGGCTGTAGTTCCTCGAGCGCCTGCGCTCCCACGACAGGTTCCCCGAAAGCCCGTTCTTGAACGTGGTCTCGATCGAGACGAGCGGCGCAAGGGCGAGCCCATCGCCTCTCGTCGTCGGCTCGTTTTCGGGCCCCGAGTACGATGACTTGAACTCGACGCCGCTGCGCGCGCGAACGGTCGTGAACACCGTCTTGAGCGGACCGATCCTCTCGATGCCCCCCCACGACAGCGTCGCCTTGCGGGTCTGGGTCACACCCTCGGTCGCCGACAGGAGGTTCACCGAGTCGGCAACGGTGTTCCTGTACCATCGCCCGGTCACGGAACGCTTGTAGTCGGCCTTGAGACGGATGTCCTGCGTGAGCTTCGCCCCGGTCCCCAGGTCGAGAGACCGCTCCTCGGTGCGGTCATCCGCTCCCTCGCCGGGCAAGAGGCCCAGGCGATACTGCCACCCGGGCACTCGGTCCGGCGGCACGCGGTCGAATCGCGAGCTCCACCGCACCGTGTGCCTGCCCTCGATGGCGTCCATGTTGCGCACGAACGCCAGCACGGGGTCGAGGAGTCTCCGCAGATCGGGCCCCGCTTCCTCTTCCTGCCTCTGCTCAGGAGTCGGCTGCTCCGGAGCCGGCTCTTCCGGAGGGGTCTCCTCGTCCGGTCGCTCCTCGCCTTCGGGCCTCGGAGGGCCGCCCCGCTCCCCGCGGCCGGCCGCCTCCCTTCCCGGCTCCGGGCGGGGCGGGTGAGGCGCGCCGACGCCGAAGATCTTCTTCAGGTCGAAGCTGGCCGAGATCTGCTGGGTCGTCTGCGCGCGCAGGTCGTGGACCCCCCACGGGTCTCCCGCGCGCTGGACCTCCGGTCCGTGGTTGTCGGTGTACGTGGAGCTGAAGCTGTATTGAGGTGAAAGCCAGGCGCCGAACTTCGGGTTGAAGCTCAGGCTGTTGCTGTACTGCCGCTGCGTCTCCGTCCCGATGTTCACGCCCGCCCACGGCCGGCTCTGCAGGGCAAGATCGCGCCGCGCGGTCACGGAATGCGACGTGGAGAGGTTGTCGAGCAGCTGGAAGTCAACGCCCGCGTCCGCGTCGAGCTTCTTGTCGTGCGTGTCGGCTCTGAGCGTCTGCGACCCCGAGCGCGTGACGTCATAGCTCAGACTCCTGGACACCTGCGACTCGACGCCGAAGCGGAAGCTCGTGGGCTTGAGGAAGAGCTTCGTGCTCCGATAGAGCGTCATCCCCGTCCGCTCAGGCGAGTACCGGTAGGCCAACCGTCCGCGAAGTGCCCCCGTCGTGTCGATCCGCGTCGGAGCCCGGCGCTCGGTGGCGGCCGCCGAGGCACGGAGCGACAGACCGTCCATGAGGAGATGAGTCCAGAAGTCCGGCGACTGCCGCTTCCTGGAGAAGGACACGGCGACGCTGCGCTCCGCGCTCTCCGTGCGCTCGCGGTCGCTGTCCTCCGCGCCCAACACGATGTCGGACCCGGTCGAGAAGCGCGGACGGGACACCGAACGCCTCCACACGACGTTGACCGGCACCGCGATGCCGAGTGCGCTCACGAAGCGGTCCGCGTTCACCGTACCGGTGACGTTGTAGCTCGCGTTGTCCTGCCCGCTCCCCCTCGTCTGCTTGATCGAATGGAAGTCGCGATCCACGAAGCGGGCGTCGACGTTGAGCTCGGCGAGATCCGCCATCCTCACGTTGACCGTCGCGCGCTCCGCGAAGCCGATCTCCTTGCGGACGTTCGTGAGCCTGATGTCGTCCACCCAGATCTCGCCCGACACGTCCCTGCTCAGCGAGTCGGCCCACGCGTTCCGCACCCCCACCATGAGCCTGCGCACCCTGGACAGCGACGGCCACCCCACCCGCCTGAACGTCTCGCGCTTCACCGAGGTCGTGTCTCCAAGGACCTCAGCCGCGTCCGCCGTGTCGAACGGAGGGAGCTTGAGATCGCTGAAGGAGGTCAGCGGCACGATCAGGCTGTTCGAGAGCGAGCCGAACCGCTGCCGCCACCCCGGGCTCACCTCGAAGCTGTACTCGTAGTAGTTGACCGTGTCGGCGCCGATGCGGACGAAGAACACCGATCCCGGGTCGATCCCCGCGCTCCCGTGGACGAACAGCTCAAGGGACTCGTACCCCGTGTAGTCATCGTCGGAGTAGTACACCTTCCGCGCGGCGCCGCTGAAGCCGGACTCGATGTTCTCGTAGAGGAGAACGAGCGACTGCTCGCGCTCGGGGATCCCGGTCTCCTCGTTGATCTCGACGGCGAACGGCGGGTAGTAGTCCGCGTTCTCCTTGGTGTTCTTCGCGGTGACCCGGAAGCTCATGTTCCCCATCTGGGCTTCGGGAACGACCGCACCCGTCGAGTCCCGGATGCCGTCGGCCTCCCACTGGCTTCCCACGATGTCCATGGAACCGATCATGAGCGGGAGGCCGCCCTGCCTGAGCCCGGTGAGCCACACGCGCGCCGACTTCACCGCAACCCAGTCGGCCATCCCGTTCACCGGGACGGCCCTGTCCAGCGGCACCCGGTAGAGCCGCCAGTGGTTGCCGCTCACGAGGTCGCCGTTGTCCTGCACTACGTACGTGGGATCCGACAGGTCGATCTCGATCTCCCAGTACCTGCTCTCGGTGTCCAGGTACCAGTTCCCGTTCAGGTCCTCGGTGTCCAGCCGCTCGTTCCGCTCCGTCCCGTTGATCTTCGAGTAGTCGCTGGTTCCGTACGTGTACTCGTAGTCGTCATCGCCGTCGTCCCCGGGCACGTTCTGCCCGTCCACGCCGACGACGCGGTCGAGCCCCGTGTCCTCGCTCGCGTCGAAGCCGTTCTGGTCCACGTCCTCCGAGTCCAGAGTGCCGTTCGGCGCGAGGAGCGGATAGAAGTCCTCGCTCACCGTCCCCAGGTCGATGAGGAGCTTCCCCTCGCGGTACCCGTTGTCGTGCACCCACACCTCGATGAACTCGTCGCGCGAGTAGTCCATCCCCGTCTTGGAGAGAAGGCGCATGAGGCCGGCCCACGAGGACGACGGGGCCGCGGCGTCGTAGTCGATCTCGAGGACCGTGCGGATGTCGTTGGCCTCCTGTCCCGTGAGCTCCGGGTGCAGGTCTCCCTCGCGCACCTTGCGGTCGGGGTTGTACCAGCTGATGCGCATGCGGTCTTCGGCGGCGACGCCGGTCGCGGCGGGAACGCTCGCCCACGTCCACAGCCGCCTGGTCACGCCGAGCATGTTGACGTTCTTCACGCCCTCCATGTCGTCGATCGTGACGAACCCCTTGGTGTTGGGGTCCGGCACGCACACGGCGGCCTCGGCCGAGACCGTCACCTTCGACGGCGCGTCCGTGCTCACGAGCGGGACGGCGTCCGCGATCCGCGTGAGGACGCCGGGCGCGAACGTCGCCGTCAGGTTGACGTCTCCGAGCACCGTCCTCGACGGCTCCTCGCCCAGCCGCGGCCGGTCCTCGGGCGCACCCTTGCTCTGGTACATCCACGTCGTGCCCAGCTTGACGTTCTCGCTCCAGTTGTACAAGCCGCGCACGCCCAGCAGGGTCTTCTCTCCGCCGATCCCGAACGGCTGGTAGTCGAAGTCGACCGTGACCCTCGCGTCGGGTTGCTTCGCCTCCTCGGATAGCAGCGTGAGCTGGCCCGCCGGGTAGTAGATGGTGTAGTCGACGCCGCGGGTGAGCGCCACGCCGTTGAGCCTGACCACCTCGCTGTTCTCGATGATGTTCATCTGCCCGAGGTAGAAGGTCGTGCGCGGGCGGTCGTACTTCACGACGAGGAAGTAGACGTCGTCGCCCGGCAGGAAGACCTCCCGCGAGTAGACGGCGCAGTTCTTCGGGTCGAGTTCGTCCGCCGTGTAGATGGGATCCGGCCCGCCGCCCGGAGCGTAGTAGAAGTCCGTCGCGTCATACTCGGGACAGAAGGGTGTGAAGTGGGGGAAGAAGAGATGCCCTTTCTCGAAGTCGATCCACTCGCGGTCAACGACGCCGTCGGGGTCGCCGCCTCCGCCCGGGCCGTGCGTGTCGAGCCCCAGGATCCGCACGTACGGAACGCCGTCCTGGTTGTCGAGGATCTCCCCCGACGGCGTGCGCTTCCGGATCTCGAGCGCGAACCCGTCCTCGGGGATGTTGGTCGCGCCCAGGTCGTAGACGTTCTTGAGCTCGTGGAGCCTCACCGGCTCCCACGGCGTGCCGGCGACGCGGTCGTCCTTCTTGATGAGCTTGATCCTGAGCGTGTCGCCGTCGTGTCCCCCGACGGCGCCTCCGTCCAGCCTGACGTACGACACGGCGAGCACGTGGTTCGCGTTGACCGGGCTCAGGAACTCGAGGATGCCGCTTCCGTAGTCCACGAGGTAGTCCTGCAGCTCGACGAGCTCGTCGAACATGCCTCGCTGGCTCGGTCCGGTCGGCGGCGGGACGGAGCCTGCCGGCGCCGTCAGATAGGCGCGGCCCGGCGACGCGCCGGTGGTCAGGTCGTTGGCGCCGTTGCGGTCGTCCACGTAGACGCGGACGCTGCGCAGACCCACGTTCGCGTACTTGAGCACGTCGGAGTCGATGGCGTAGTACGTTCTGGCCTTGTAGGCGATGTCCTTGATCGTCAGCGAGTCGGCCTCGGAGGTCCCCGCGAAGCTGGCGCCGGCGGACTTGCCCTCCGCCTTGCTCGCAATGCCCACGACGTCGAGCTTGCCCAGCTTCGCGGTCATCTTCGCTCCGAAGAGACCCTCCTGGGACCCGCTGTAGCTCACGAACTCGGCGCCGGGCAGGGAGAGGTTCACCTCCCCGAGCTCGATCGTCTGAAGGACCTCGTCCTCCTCGCCCTCGTACCGCACGCGGATCTGGTTCGCCTTGCCCGTGCCGTAGGACGTCCCACCGCTCCTGTGGTCAACGTAGACGTGGATCTTGTCTCCGATGGTGCCTTCGAGGTTCACGGTGAGCTGCTGCTGCATGTCGAGCTGCGGCCACTTCGAGGGAGGCCCCGACTCCTGGTCGAGCGCGTCAACGAGGTAGCTCGTCCTGCCGCCGAACGTGATGCGTTCGCTTCCGCGGACCTTGAGATTGGCGCCCGCGCCGATCGCGCGAACGATGGGCTCGGGCAACGGCATGGGGATGTCGATGTCGAGAAGGCCGCGCGACGACCTGGCGGACTGCTCCTTGAGCTTCCGGGTGACCGTGGACCCCCACGCGTCCCGCGCGCTCACGCCGCGGATCGCCCTCTCGTACTCCGGCAGCGGCGCCGCGTAGCTCGTGAACGACGCGGCGGTTCCGGCGCGGGTGACGATGGCCGCGCGCCCTGCGAGGTCAACGGCGAGGCGCCGCTCGAACGGAGCGCCCGAAGGGGCCGCCGAGGGAAGCGCCGTCCAGCCGGGGGAAAGCCCTCGTCGGATCGAAGCCGGTCCCACCGACCACGGTCTGAAGAACTGGAAAGGCACCTTGACGGGGACTCCCCTGCCCGCCCAGGGCCGCATCTCGGGCCGGACGGAGGTCTCCACCGGCTCGGCAGGCGCCTCGCTCACCGTGTCCGGAGCCGCTGGAAGGAAGGGACCCTGGTCAAGCTCTTGAGGCAGGAGGAAGAGGCTATCCACCGCAGCCGTCTGGGCTGCCGGGAGCTCCGGATCAGCGGCCTCGCCGTGCGCCGTCACGCGCGGCGGCGCAAGGGCGGCCGACAGCGCGAGCAGCACCAGCGTCACGGCGCGCCTGAGTCCCATGTGTCTGCTCCGTCTCCGTGGGCACCCAGGAGGACCCGGCGGGCCATGAAGAGGACCGCGGCCGGAGTGGCAGGAACGATCGGTTTCGCGCCGCCGCGCCACACGACGGCCGCGTGGACCCGTACCGTCGGGCTCGCCCGACCCGCACAGGTGGGCGCGCCGTCCGCTCGCGCGCGCGCGACGGTGCACTCTATCAGGGCATCCGGCGTGTGTCAAGACGAGCGCCGACGAGCCTGTTGCGGTCGTCGCGGCCGAGTGGTAGAAGTTGTGGTCGCCGGGCGCGTCGGCGGGGTCACGCGGAGAGCGATCTGCGGCGCCCGATGCTCCACTGCGGTCGCGAGCGACTCCACCCTTGTTCCAGGCAGGGCCTGCGACGTGACCATTCTCACGCGATACGTGCTGCGCTCGCACATCGCCCCCGCCGCCGCGGGGCTTGCCATCTTCTACTTCGTTCTCTCCATGGACTTCATCGTGGACTACCTTCAGCTCTTCATCGGAAGGGGCGTGCCGGGGCCGGCCGTCCTCGAGGCCTTCGGGCTCTCCCTCGCCTGGATGACCGTCCTCGCCGTGCCCATGGCCGTCATGGTCGCCGTCCTGACCACCTTCGGTCGCCTGGCGCAGGACAACGAGATCACGGCCGCCAAGGCCAGCGGCGTGCACGTCCTGACGCTCATGACGCCCGTGCTCGTTGCCGCGACGCTGGTCGCCGTGGGGCTCTTCCACTTCGGGAACCACGCGCTTCCTGAGGCCAATCACAGGCTCAAGTCGCTCCTCGTGAGCATCCACCGGATGCGGCCGCTGGCCACCATCCAGCCGGGCGTGCTGACGGAGCTTCCGGCGGGCTACACGATCATCGTCGACAGGGCCGATCCACGAACCTCCGAGATCTTCCGCGCCAGGATGTACAGGCTCGAGGGCGGAGAACCCGTACAGATCATCGTCGCCGCCCGCGGGCGCGTTGTTTCCTCCGCGGACAGCGACGTGCTGACTCTGGAGCTGTGGGACGGCGAGATCCACAACGTCGATCGCGAGGATCCGACGAGGTACAACCGACTGGTATTCGCGAAGCACGTGATCAACGTGGAGGGCGCCAGCGCCGAACTCGTCAGAGGCGAAGAGGCCCGCCGCGGAGATCGAGAGCTCTCTCTCGCCGAGCTGCGCGAGAGGATCGTGACGCACCAGAAGGACCTCGATGCGGCGCGCACGCGAGCCGTCTTCTCACTGGAGACGTACGTCGGCTCGCTTCTCGATGCGGCCGACGCGGGAGGCACGCAGCGGGCGCGCGTGGACATCGAGCGACAGCGCGCGCAGGCCACGCGTGCCGCCCAGGCGGCGCTCAGGGCCGTGCAGAGCGAAATGGGCAAGGCGCGCAAGCTCGAGGTGGAGTGTCACAAGAAGCTGTCCGTCCCCGTCGCGTGCATCGTGTTCGTGCTTCTCGGCGCCCCCATCGGCATCCGCGCGCGACGCGGCGGCGTCGGCATCGGCGCAGGCATCGGCATCCTCTTCTTCCTCATCTACTACCTGTTCCTCATCGGAGGCGAGCAGTTGGGCGATCGGGGGCTCGTGAGCCCCTTCTGGGCCATGTGGGCGCCGAACGTGCTCTTCGGCGGGCTCGGCGTGTTCCTGACGCTCTTCACGGTGCTGGAGTGGAGGATCCGCCTGGTCGGCAACGTCCTCGACTTCGTCCTCAGAGTTCCCACGGGGGCCCGCCGCGGCGCCGGGAGCGCCGCATGACCACGCTCGACGGCTACATCCTGCGCCGCACCCTCGTGCCGCTGGCGCTCGTGTTCGCCGCGTTCGTCGGCATCTTCGTCCTCGTGGACCTCTTCGACCACGCACACACGTTCATAGACAACAACACGCCGCCGACGGTGGTTCTTCTCTACTACGTCTACTTCGCGCCCTACATCATGGTCCTCACGGCGCCCGTCGCCATGCTGCTCGCGACGCTCCTCGCGTTCGGGGCGCTCACGCGCTCCAACGAGCTCACGGCAATGAAGGGCTCCGGCCTGTCGCTCTACCGGGCCTTCCTTCCCGTGGTCGTGCTCGCCGCGACGCTCTCAGCGCTCAGCCTGTTGGTGGCCGAGACGGTCGTGCCCATCGCGACGAGACAGCGGATCGAGATCCACGAGAACCACATCAGGAAGCGCCCGTCGAGCGCCTTCCGATCGGACGTGATCTACATGTGGCCCGACGGCTCGACGCTGCTCGCGAAGCGGTTCGACCTGAGGAGGGGACTGCTCGAAGAGGTGACGGTCCAGCAGTTCGACACGGACCTCCGCCCGTGCGCGCGCTTCGACGCAGCCTCCGGCACGTGGGAGGACGGGCGCTGGGTCCTCCGCGACGTCCGGCTCAGGCGCTTCAGCGCCGAGGCGGAGTCGACGGCGGTGTTCGGGGCGCTCGTTCTCCCCGCGGACGGCCCGGCGCCGCGCGACCTCTCGACGAGGCAACTCAAGCCGGAAGAGCTTGGCTACGCGGATCTCAAGGCGCACATCGAGAGGCTCCGGGTCAGCGGAGTGCACCCCGGCGACCTCCCGGTGCAGCTCGCTCTCAAGCTCTCGTTCCCTTTCGTCACGCTCATCATGACGCTTCTGGGCGCCCCCATGGCCGCGGGCGCCCGCCGCGGAGGCTTCGCGCTGGCCTTCGCAGCCGCGCTGGCCATCTCGTTCGTGTACTACGGAGTTCTTCAGGTGGGCAACGTCCTCGGCCGCGAGGGGATGCTTCCCCCCGCTCTCGGCGCGTGGCTGGCCAACATCCTCTTCGCGGGCATCGGCGTGGCGATCCTCGTCAAGACCCCGAAGTAGCGCCCCCGCCCGTCCGGCGTCCCTACGTCCCGATCCTCCAGGACGCGAGGTACTCCGCCTGCTCCGGCGTGAGCGCGTCGATCGAGATGCCCATGGCGGCCAGCTTGAGCTTTGCCACCGCGCCGTCGATCTCCTCGGGCACCTCGTAGACCCCCGGCGTCAGACGGCGCTTGAGCGTCGCGAGGTACTCGCAGCAGAGCGCCTGGTTCGCGAAGCTCATGTCCATCACGGTGGCGGGGTGCCCCTCGGCGCAGGCGAGGTTGACCAGCCGTCCGTCGCCCAGCAGGTTCAGGCGCCTGCCGCCGACGACGAAGGTCTCGACACCCGGCCGCGGCGAGACGACCCGTTCCGCCATCGCCCGGAGCGCGTCCTTGTCCACCTCGACGTCGAAGTGCCCGGAGTTCGCGATGACGGCGCCGTCCTTCATCCTCTCGAAGTGACGCGCCGTGAGCACCCTGATGTCGCCGGTCACGGTCACGAAGACGTCGCCGAGCGGGGCCGCGTCGTCCATCGGCATCACCCGGAACCCGTCCATGACCGCCTCGATCGCCTTGAGCGGATCCACCTCGGTCACGACGACCTGCGCGCCGAGCCCGCGCGCCCGATGCGCGAGCCCTCGCCCGCACCATCCGTACCCGGCGACGACGAACGTGGCGCCCGCCAGGAGCGCGTTCGTGGATCGGAGGATGCCGTCGATCGTGCTCTGGCCGGTGCCGTAGCGATTGTCGAACATGTGCTTCGTCTTCGCGTCGTTGACGGCGATCACCGGGACCCTGAGCGCCCCGTCCTTCGCCATCGCCCTGAGGCGGATCACGCCTGTCGTCGTCTCCTCGAGGCTTCCCAGGAGGTCGCCCCCGACGTCCGCCCTCTCCTCGTGCACGGTCGAGACGAGATCGGCGCCGTCGTCGAGCGTGATGCTCGGGCCGGCCGCCAGGACCGACCGGATGTGCGCGTAGTAGCGGTCGTGGTCCTCGCCGCGCACGGCGTAGACCGCGACACGCTGGTCCTCGGCGAGATGCGCGGCGACGTCGTCCTGCGTCGAGAGCGGGTTCGACGCGCAGAGCGAGACGCGAGCCCCGCCGGCGACGAGGGTCGTGACGAGGTTCGCCGTCTCGGTCGTCACGTGGAGGCACGCGCCGATGACCCGCCCCTCGAGCGGCCGCTCGCGCGCGAAGCGCTCGGCGATGCTCCTCAGGACGGGCATGCTCTGCGCCGCCCACTCCGTGCGGTCCCTGCCCGCCCGCGCCAGGCCTGCGTCGGCTATGTCGTGTGGCATGGTCTCTCCTATCCCCTCCTGAGCTCGTCGACCATGTCGAGTCGCTCCCACGTGAAGTCCGGCTCCTCGCGCCCGAAGTGGCCGTAGGCCGCCGTCCGGCGGTAGATGGGTCGACGGAGATCGAGCCGCCTGATGATCTCGAGCGGCCTCAGATCGAAGCGCTTCCTCACGAGCGCGACGAGGTCCGCGTCGCTCACCGCTCCCGTCCCGTGGCCGTCGATCATGATCGAGACGGGCTCCGCCACGCCGATGGCGTACGCCAGCTCGATCGTGCAGCGCCGGGCAAGCCCCGCCGCAACGATGTTCTTCGCCACGTGGCGCGCCGCGTAGCACGCTGACCTGTCGACCTTCGTCGGGTCCTTTCCGGAGAACGCTCCGCCCCCGTGGCTCGCGTAGCCGCCGTACGTGTCCACGATGATCTTCCTTCCGGTAAGGCCCGTGTCGGCGGCCGGGCCGCCCTTCTCGAAGCGGCCTGTCGGGTTGACGTGGAGGATGAAGCCGCCCTCGACGAGCTCCCTCGGCAACACGGGATCGACCACGTGGGCGCGGACGTCGTCGACCATCTGCGTCATCGTGACGTCGGGGCTGTGATGCGCCGACACGACGACCGTGTCGACCCGCACCGGCCTGCCGTCCTCGTACTCCACGGTGACCTGCGTCTTGCCGTCGGGCCTCAGGTAGCCGAGAACCCCGTCCTTCCGCACCTTCGCGAGACGGCGCGCCAGGAGATGCGCGAGGTGAATCGGCAGCGGCATGTACTCCTTCGTCTCGTCCGTCGCGTAGCCGATCATCATGCCCTGGTCGCCGGCGCCGCCCTCCTTGACCCCGTGCTGCAGCTCGCCGCTCCCGCCCTTCCAGATGTCGGGCGACTGCTCGCCGATCGCCGTGATCACGGCGCACGTCTCCCAGTCGAAGCCGCACCTGGGATCCGTGTAGCCGATGTCGCGGATCGTGTCGCGCACGATGGTCGGAATGTCCGCGTACGCCGACGTCGAGATCTCGCCGGCGATGAAGGCGAGACCGGTCGTCACCAGCACCTCGCACGCCACCCTGCCCACCGGGTCCTGCCCCAGGATCGCGTCAAGCACGGCGTCGGACACCTGGTCCGCGACCTTGTCCGGGTGTCCCTCCGTCACCGACTCGGATGTGAAGAGGTGTCGCTCCAACGTACCCTCCGTTCCGGCGGCCGCGGCCCGCGCGGATCTCCGCGCGGCGTCCGTCATCCGCCTATCTCGATCTCCGACGAATCGCCCACGTTCAGTCTCTGGAAGTAACCCCTCACGACGGCGTGCTCGCCGATGAGCGAACGGTCGAGAAGGCTGCCCTCCACCTTCGCCTCGGCGTTGAGGATGCTGTCGCGCACGATGGAGTCCCGGATGACGGCGCCTGCCGCGATGGACGCGTAGGGACCGACGACCGACCGCTCGATGACGGCCGTCGGGTCGATCGAGACCGGCGGTATGACGATCGACCCGGGGATGGTCACGCTGTTCGCCGCCGAGCGGGCCAGCAGGAACCTGTTGGTCTCAAGGAGCGTCTCGGGGCGTCCGCAGTCGTGCCACCCGCCGACGGGGAACGTCTTCATCTCCTCGCCTCGCTCGAGCATCATCTTGAGAGCGTCGGTCAGCTGATACTCCCCCTTGGTCCGGATGTCCTTCTCCACCAGGTCGCTCAGGCACTCGAAGAGGAGCGCGGTGTTGGCGATGTGGTAGAGGCCGACGATGGCCAGGTTGCTCGGCGGCACGTCCGGCTTCTCGACGAGGCTCACGACGCGGTCGCCGTCCACCTCGACGACGCCGAAGAGCTGCGGGTTCGCGACCTCCTTGACGCCGATGCGCGTGACGCTCCCGCCGGTCAGACCGTGGAAGTCGGCCGTCACGACCGTGTCGCCGAGAACGATGAGCGTCGGGCCGTCGTCCGCGCAGTGCCGCGTGAGCCAGATCGCGTGCCCGATGCCCCGCGTCTCCTCCTGATGCACGTAGCACGGCGTGAGATTCGGATAGGCCGCGGCCATGTAGTCCCGCACGCGCTCCCCCATCGCGCCCGTCACCAGGACGACCTCGCGCACGCCCAGCGGCACGATCTCGTCCAGGATGTGCCCCAGAATGGGCTTGCCGGCGACCCGGACCAGGGCCTTGGGCATCGTGTGCGTGTGGGGCCGCAGCCTCGTGCCCATGCCGGCGACAGGGATGATGACCTTCATGAGATCCTCCCGGAGCTGGGCTCCGCAGGGGCTTCGCCGAGAGCGCTCTTGAGTCGGCCGATGGGCTCAACGGGCGTCGGGTCCACGCCCCCCAGCGCGGCCAGGTACACGCTGACGAAGTCGCCCAGCGAGACGAGCGACATCAGCCTGCCCAGCGCCGTCGCGCCCGCCGCGGTGACAACGCGCGCGGCCGCGCCCGCGGCCTCGACCTCGCGCCGCGTGAAGTCCGCCCGAAGCGCGTTCCGCGGGTGGTCGCCGGGGTCCCCCAGAAACACGACGCGCGCCGAGCCGCACAGCGGCCGCTCGCCGCTCCAGCCGACGATCTCGTTGTGGTTCATCTCGGGGATCTCGGCGCGGTGCGCGACGACCTTCGAGTTCTCCGCGAGCTGGCCGCACCACCGGCTCGCCGCGGCCGCCGTCCGCGGCGTGGTGCCGTAGATCACCGGCAGGCCCCCGCAAAGCCACCCCGCGATCTCCTTCGCGGGGTTCCTCGCGGCCGGCGCCGCCGCCCCGTGCGCGGCGACCGAGCGGCGGCAGACGGCCACCGCGTCGGCGACGTCCTCGCCGGGGTCAGGCGAGAGCCCCAGACGCGCGAGCGAAACGAGCAACGGAACGAGGCCGTACCCGAGCGCCGCCCTCGGCGGCAGGCCCCCCGGGATCGCGATGACGTCGTGGCCGTCGTCCGCCGCGCGGGCGGCGAGCTCGCCCCCCGTGGTCACGCAGAGGACGCGAGCCCCGCGCGCGTGCGCGTCACGGTACGCGGCCAGCGTCTCCTCGGTGTTCCCGGAGTAGCTCGCGGCGACGACGACCGTGTCGGCGCCGACGAAGGCCGGCATCTCGTAGTTCCTCACGACGATCATCGGGACCGAGATCGAGCCCGCCAGGTGCGCGGCCGCGATCTCGCCGCCGATGGCCGAGCCGCCCATGCCGGCGACAACGACCGCGCGCGCCCCGCGTCCCGACAGCGTGAGCGTCGCCCTCCGGCCGATCTCCAGAGCCCGCTCGAGCTGCTCGGGGAACCCCTCGAGATGGCCGAGCATGCCGCTCGGGTCGCCCGCACGCAGGGCGCCCGTGTCATCGAGGTTCATCATGGGATCATCTCCGTGGCGCTCAGTTCCGGGAACTGCTTCTTCACGACGCCCTCGAGATAGCGGCGCACGTCGGCCCCCGTTCGGAGCCGCAGCACCCGCGAGGCCACCTTCCTCGCGAAGGCGTAGCTCGTCGACCGCACGAGGCTCTTGATCTCCGGCAGCATCACGGGGCTGGTCGAAAGCTGGTCCAACCCCAGCCCGAGAAGCACCAGGAGCGCCAGGGGGTCCCCCGCCATCTCCCCGCACAGACCGACCCACTTCCGGTGTCTCTTGGCCGAGCGGATCGTCTGCGCGATGAGCTGCAGCACCGCGGGGTGGTACTGGTCGTACAGGTAGGCGACGCGGTCGTTGCCGCGGTCCACGGCGAGCGAGTACTGGATGAGGTCGTTCGACCCGATGCTCATGAAGTCGACCTCGCTCGCCAGGGAGTCCGCGATCGTCGCTGCGGCCGGCGTTTCCACCATGATCCCGACGGCCATGTTCGGGTCGAACGCCTCGCCGCGCACCTGGAGCTCCTCGCGCGCCGCCGCGAGCACCTGCTTCGCGTCGCGGACCTCGTGAAGCGACGACACCATCGGGAACATCACGCGGACGGTCCCCCGGGCGCTCGCCCGGAGGATCGCCCGGAGCTGCGTCATGAACAGGTCCGTGTGCGACAAGCTGTAGCGGATCCCGCGCCAGCCGAGGAAGGGGTTCGCCTCGCGCTCGCCGCTTCCGGGCGGCGCGAGCTTGTCGCCGCCCACGTCGAGCGTCCTCACGACGACCGGCGACGGCGCCACCGCCGCCGCCACGGACGCGTAGGCCTCGAACTGGTCCTCCTCCGACGGCAGGTGCCCCGGTTCCAGGAAGAGGTACTCCGATCTGAAGAGGCCGATGCCCGCGGCGCCGTGCGCGATCGCCGAGTGGACCTCCTCAGGCACCTCGATGTTCGCCTGAAGCTCGAGCGTCCGTCCGTCCCGGGTGATCGCCGGGTAGTCCTTGAGGGAGAGCAGCTGCCGCTCGAACTCCTCGTGCTGGCGCTTGCGCTCGCGGTAGTGGTCGAACACGGCGTCGTCGTACTCGTAGACGAGAAGGCCCTGCATGCCGTCGAGGATCGCCACCTCGCCCTGCCGCACGGCCTGCGTCGCGTTCCGCAGCCCCACGACCGCGGGGATCTCCATCGAACGCGCCATGATGGCCGCGTGGGACGTCCTGCCTCCCGCCTCGGTCGCAAAGCCGATCACGCGCTCGCGCCGCATCGCGGCCGTGTGCGTCACGCCGAGGTCGTGCGCGACGATCAGCACGTCCTCCTCAAGCTCCGAGAGCGAAGCGGCGCTCCGTCCGAGGAGCCGCATGAGGAGGCGCCGCTCGATGTCCTTGATGTCGTAGACGCGGTCACGCAGGTACTCGTCCCGCGTCCTCTCCATCGCGCCCGTGACCTGGCCGATGGTCTGCGTGAGCGCGACCGCAGCGGAGGCCCGCTGCTCACGGATCCTCCGCAGCGTCCCGTCGACGACCATGGCGTCGTCCAGGATCATGAGATGCGCGTCGAAGATCCGGGCGCGCGTCTCTCCAAGGTCCTCGGCCAGCCCGTCCCGGAGGTGCGCGATCTCGCCCCTCGTCTCCTCGAGAGCGGTCGTGAACTTCCGCACCTCGTCCTCGATCCGCTCGGGCGGCACCGCGACGTCGTCCACGCGCGGGCGCTCGGTGTCGAGCACGAAGACCCGCCCGATGGCGATGCCGGGAGACGCCGGGATGCCCTCGAGGAACCTGCAACGACCGATGCGCGAAGGGTCGATCAACGGCTCACTCCTCCGGTCGCTCCGACGACAGGAAGGCCGACAGCGCCTCGGCGGCAGCCGCCTCGTCGGGCCCCTTGACGCGCAGCGTGACGGTGCTCCCGCACTCGGCGGCCAGCATCATGACACCCATGATGCTCTTGCCGTCCACCGTCATGTCGCCCTTCGAGAGCTGGACATCCGAGTCGAACCGGCCTGCGAGCTTCACGAACTCCGCGGCAGGCCGCGCATGGAGACCGTGCTTGCCGGCCAGAACCACATCACGCTCGATCACGCTATCCTCCCAACACGCCTGCGGCGGCCAGCGCCGTCCCGACGACCACGACCGCGATCGCCACCGCCGAGAGCGGGACCCGCAGCCGGAGCGCGACGAGCCCCGCCGCGCACGCGAGCCCGGCCGCGACGACACCCCGCGGCCCGGCGGCGGCGCGTGCGACGGCGAGCGCGGCCACGAACCCGGCGGCGAACGCGCACGCGGCCCGCAGCGCGGCGACGGTCCGCCTTACGCCCGGCCCGAGGACCTCCCTGGCCGCCGCCGGCCCGCGCGCCGCGCCCGCGAGCACCCCGCGAACGCGCACCAGAAGGTGCGGCGCGTTGTACAGGACGAGCGGGACGGCGGCCGCCCAGGGCTTCCCCGCAAGCAGGGCCACGACGCCAAGGAACCCCCCGAGCGGCCTCAACGCCGCCCAGAAGAGGGCGTCGCCGGCCATGCCCAGCGGTCCCGAAAGGGCCCGCTTCGTAGCCTCCGCTTCGTGTTCGGAACGCCCCGAACACCCGAGCTCGGCGGCCGCCGCCGCGCCGAGCACGTACGAGGCCAGAACCGGGTTCGTGTTGAAGAACCCCAGGTGCCTCTCGAGGAACGCCTTCGCTGCGGCGCCATCCGCGCGCTTCTCCCCGAGCACCGGGAGCATGGCATAGCAGAAGCCCACGCTCTGCATCGTTCGCCTGTTCCAGACCGACTGCAGCAGGAACGAGCGCGCGATGACCGCGGCCGCGAGTCCGCTTCTGAGGCCTTCCGCACCGCGAGTGCTCTCCGGCGTCACGTTCGGCACCTCACGAGAGGACCGCTGCCATGGCCCCCGCCGCGAGCCCCGCGGCGAGAAGCCACCGCTCGAGCCGACAGCGGGCCGCCGCGACGGCGACGGACACGGCCAGCGGAGCGGCCCAGAAGAGGGGCGAGACCCCTGCGCGCGCCGGGAGCGACCCAAGCGGCCCGGCCGCCGCCGCCAGCGCGAGGGCGGCGGCGAGCGCAAGCGCGCCCGATGTCGCGAACCGCGCGGCCAGCCCCACCGCCACAGCCGATGTCACGCCCCGCGCATCACCGTGCGCCGCGCGTGTCTCCGCACGGCGGGCCAGACCGTCATTCCGGTCCCTGAGCCAGCCGGTCGCCCGTTGCCCGACCATCCCCGCCACAAGCGCGACGAAGAGCCCTGCGGCCGTCGCCGTGGCGGCCGGCACGCCCGCCCGGGCCAGGAGGATAGCGCCGCCTGCGCCGCCCACCGCGGCGGGCGCGGCGTCCGGGAACGGGGCCGCGCCGACGGGGAGCGCGCCCGCCCACACCAGCTGGAGCGCTCCCCCGATGACCGCGCCGGTCCCGGCGTCTCCCAGCGCGGCGCCCGCGAGCGTCCCCGCCACGAGCGGCTCGGACACCATCACCTGGAGGGCCGCCGTCGTGTCCAGACCGAGGGCGCCCCCGAGCAGGGCGATCGCGCCGACCGACGAGGCGTTCGTCATGCCGTCAGGCTCCCTCCGGCGACACGCCGAGTGCGATCTCCACCTCCGACGCCGCGCCGGGCCTGAGCGACATCGGCCAGCACGCGAGGACCGTGACGCCCTGGTGCACGCGCTCGAAGCCGCCCTCCGACTGGGAGACCGTCTCGAGCGGCGACAGCCGGAAGAGCGCAGCAGGCGTTGCCGTGAGCGTGAGAGCGTGCGACGACAGCCGATCGACGATCCGGATGGGGCCTCTCGCCGCGAGCACGATCGGCTCGGCGAGGCTCTTCCGCTCGCCGTCGGCCTCTTCCAGGAACACGTAGTCCGGATGCCCCGTGAGGAACGCCAGATTCCACTCCGACACGAACGCCGCCTCGATGGGCCCTTCGGCCGACACCCCGTGCGTCACGCGGACCCGGCGGTCCGGCTCGAGCCACACGGCCTTCGCGATCTTCACCGGCGTCGCGCCCTGCGCCTGCTCCACGGTGCCGCACGCGGTCATCACCGCCCCGACGGCCCCGTCGGTCCGCGCGAGCTCGAAGCGGTAGCGGGTGCCCGCGAGCGAGCCGATGTCGTCCTGCTCCGGGTCGAGATCCGCCGCCCCGCAGAGGTCCACGGGCACGAACCTGTCCACCGCCGACCGGCGCGGCCGCGCGTCGGGCGCGGCGAGCCGCGCGAGGCCCTTCTCCTTGGCTCGGACGGCGTCGTGGATGTTCGCGACGCCCTGAGCCGGCGTGTCGTCCGCCCGGGCGAGGAGGTCGTGGTAGGCCTCCTCGTAACGCGACATGGTCCCGAGGACGTTCGCCTCGCTCCCGCGGGCGTCGATCTCGAAGATCGCTCCTCCCTTCGCGGGAGCGACGTAGACGTTCGCCCAGTGCGACTCGAGCAGCACCTCCTCGTCGCCGTCAAGGTCGTGGTCCGTCGCCTCCGCCGCGTCCCACCGCGTGCCGCGAGCCCTGTCCACGACGTTCTCGGCCCTGATGAGATGGCGGTACACGGCCGCCCGCAGATGCGGAAGGTAGAGCCCGCCGAAGATCCCGTGCCAGTACGCGCAGTTGCACTGCCCGCGCCAGAGCTCTCGCCTCGCGGCGTCGATCTCCTCGGCGCCGACGGCCGGACGCCGCTCCGACGGGTCGGGAGTCGCTCCGGCGCCGCCCCGCGAGCGCTCGAGCGCCCTCGCCGCGGCCGAGACCTTCCCGCTCACGCGCATCATCTTCCGGACCATGCGGTTCGACTCGTCGTACTTGGCGATGAACCCCTTCCAGGTGCCCCCGCTCAGGAACGGTCCCCACTCGTCGAGAGCGCCCTGCTCCCCGACCTTCCTGAGAAGCCGCTCGTAGCTTCGCCTGGCGGGCGTCGGCAGCGCCCACTCCATCATCTCGGGGTACGAGGCCGCGGGCAGATAGACCCTCCCGCGCGGCGGCTCGCGGTCGACGAACTCCGCGAGGGTCGCCGTCGTGAGCCACGACGCGTTCCTTTCGAGCGCCGTGAAGAAGGCCTCGAGCCATCCGTCGCCGTAGACGTGCTCGCGGGTTCCCGGCCACACGCCGAACTTCTCGCCGTCGTCCCCGAAGAGCGCCATGAGACCGCCGCCGCGCTCCCCGAGCGAGCGCAGGACCGCCAGTGTCTCATCGGGCGGCCCGAACGGAATGGCGTATCGCAGCCTCTTGCTGATGGGAAGGAGCGTAAGCGGCGCCCCCTCGTCTTCGGTGACGAAGCTCCCGGTGAGCTCGTCGTCGGAGAGCCCGGCGAGTCGGAACTCGTAGTCGTCCAGGGGCACGTACTCCACGCCCGCGCCGGCGATGACCCTCGCGAGCCCGGGCTCCCACACGCGCTCCGCCAGCCACATGCCCCGCGGTCGCGCGCCGAAGGTCCGCTCCGCGTAGTCGCTCATCATCGCGACCTGGCCGAGGGCGTCCCGTTCCGGGATCGCCGACAGGATCGGCTCGTAGAATCCCCCCGTCAGCACCTCGACCTGCCCCCGGGCGACGAGCGCGCGGACGCGATCGAGGTACTCCGGCGCCCGCTCCTCGTACCACTCGAGCAGCGGCCCCGTGTTGTGAAGCGCGAGCTTGACCGCCGGGTGCCGTTCCAGCGTCTCGAGAAACGGCAGATAGGCGTCGCGGTACGCCCGTTCGAAGACGTCCGGGAGATTCCCCACCGGCTGGTGGTTGTGGATGCAGAGGATGAGCGTGACGCTATGCACCGGTGCGCTGGTCCTCCCGCGGCCCCGGGTCCGGCTCCGCGATCAGCAGGGCGAGATCGACCTGCCCGGACTGCGGAACGTCCTGAGCGAAGAGGGACGTGCCTCGTCCGACGATCGCCCTCATCGCGCGGATGTCGCCGTCGTCCACGTAGACGTACGGAAGGAGCTCCCGCTTCCCCGGCGCGAAGTGCATCCCGCCGACGTTCGCGGCCGGCACCGGGACTCCCTGCTCGATGAGCCTCAGAAGATCGGTCGGCGACTCGACGATGAGGATCATGCGCTCCCCGTCCCACCGCCCGTCGGCCATCGCCGCCGCGAGCGCGTCCACGGCCACCACGCTGACGGCGGCGCCGAGCGTGTCGAACCCCGCGTAGAGGTCGCGTCGCCACGGCGTCCCGGCGACCTCGTCGTTCGCCAGCACGATCCGGTCCGGCTCGAGCCACGTCCCCCAGGCGACGGTCACCTGTCCGTGGATCAGCCGGTCGTCGATGCGCACGAGTTCCAGCGTTGGAGGCACGTCACGACACGCGGACCGAGTCCCGGCCGCGCTCCCCGATCAGGCCCACCAGCTCGTCGACGCTGTGCCGGTCCCTCTTCACGAAGAACTCCAGGAGCATCATGAGGTTCACGCCGCTCACGACCCTGAGGCCGGGGCGCGCGACGGCCAGCTCCTGGCAGGCGTGGTGGCAGCTCCCGCCAGGCATGTCGCTGAGAACGACGACGTCGTGCGACCGTCCGAGGTCGTCCACCGCCCGGCTGACGGCTGCCAGCAGTTCCTTGAGCCCGAGCCCCGCGTTCGACACGGTGACCCAGCCGCTCTGCTTCCCGAGAATGCCCTGCACCGCCTCGACGAGGCACTCGGCGACCCTGGCATGGGCCACGAGGACACACCCTATCTTGCGGCGCTGTCCGTTCACTCGTCGTCGCTCCGGTCCGCCTCGTCGGGCATCGCCTGCCGATCGGCGAGGTCTCTCAGTCGCGCGCCGAACTCGCGGGCCGTGTGGACCCCGCCCAGTCGCAGCAGGTGGTCGAGGGCGATGACCTCGGAGATCACCGTGATGTTCTTGCCCGGCACGAGCGGCAGGACGACCTGCGGGATCTTCACGCCCAGGATCTCCGTGGCGTCCTGGTCGAAGCCCAAACGGTCGTAGTCCTCCACGTCCGACCACGTCGTCAGCTTGACCTCGACCTCGACGCGCTTGCGCTGCCTGGTCGCGCGGACCCCGAACATCGCGCGCAGGTCGATGATCCCCACGCCGCGGATCTCCATGTGGTGCCGGAGCAACTCGCTGCACGAGCCGACGAGGTAGCCCTGCGGCGTCCGCACGATCTTCACGAGGTCGTCCGCGACGAGGCGATGCCCGTTGGCGACCAGGTCCAGCGCGCACTCGCTCTTGCCGATGCCGCTCTTCCCCGTGAAGAGAAGACCGACCCCGTACACATCCACGAGCGTGCCGTGGATGGCGACGGACGGCGCGAGCACCTCGGCGATGTAGGACCCGATGTCGACGGCCACCCTCGCCGCGTGGGCGCCGCTCGAGTAGACGGGGACCCCTCTCTCGCGCGCGGCGCTGACGAGCTCTGGCGGGACCGGACGCCCGTCCGCCACGACGATCAGGGGCACCGTCGACACGCAGAGCCTCCTGAACGCTGCGGCCCGCTGATCCGGATCGAGCGACTCCACGTACTCGAGCTCAAGGTCCCCGAGCACCTGGATCCTGTCCGCCGCGAACCGCCGCTCGAACCCGGCGAGCAGGAGCCCGGGGCTGAACGTGCCCCGGTGCGTGATCTCGGCCCCCCACTCGACTCCCTCGGTCACGAGGCTGAGATCGAGCGCGCTCCTCAGGTGCCGGATGATCTCCGCGGTGTTCGGACCCTCCACGACAGTCTCTCCCCCGGCGAGCAGCCCGCCCGTCACGCGCCTTCCGAGCCCCCGGGCTCCACGAGCCCGTAGTGCCCGTCGTCCCGACGGTAGAGCACGTTCACCTTCCCGGTCTCCGAGTTCAGGAAGACGAGGAAGCCGACGCTCGCGGCGCTCAGCTCGGCCACGGCGGCCTCCGGCGTCATCGGCTCGGCCGCCAGCGTCTCGGGGACGATCCCGACGCCGCTCGGGGGCGCGCCCGCGAGCTCCTCGGCGACGTCGCTCGTCGGCACCCCGTGCTTGTGGTCGCGCACGCGCGCCTTGTGCCGCCTCACCTGACGCTGGACCTTCTCCAGCGCGTTGTCGAACGCGCTCCGAACGTCATCGCCGTCCTGCTCGCTCGAGATGGTCGCCCTCGAGGCGTGCACGGTCAGGGCCGCGACCTTCCTGTGGCCTTCCGCCGACAGCACGACGTTCGCCTCGTCAACGCGGTCGAAGTACCGGCTCAGGCCTCGCGTCTTCTCCTCGACGTACGCCCTGAGCGCGTCGTCCACCTCAACGTGCCGGGATGTCACCCTGATCCTCATGCGGTCTCCTTGTTGCTGCGCGTCAGCGCGCGACCGTCGCCAGGCCGGCCCCGCGCGTGCGCCCCGCGACGCGGTCGGCCTCGTACGAGCTTCTGACGAACGGGCCCGCGACCACCCGGGCGAATCCCCTCGCCTCCGCGACCGCCCGAAGCTCGTCGAACTCCTCGGGCGGCACATACCTCGCGACGGGCAGGTGCTCCGGCGACGGGCGAAGGTACTGCCCCATGCACACCACGGTCACACCGGCCGCCCGCAGATCGTCGAGCACGCCCTCGATCTCGTCCCGCGTCTCCCCGAGCCCCAGCATGAGCGCCGACTTGACGTGGCCGGACCGCCCGGACGCCGCAGCCTGCGACAGGACCGCGAGCGACCGTCGGTAGTCCGCCCCTGGACGCGCCGACGCGTAGAGCCTCGGCGCGGTTTCCACGTTGTGCCCGAACACGTCGGGCCGCGACGCGAGCACCGTCTCGACGGCGTTCGCGTCGCCCAGGAAGTCCGGCACCAGGACCTCGACGCCTGCCGACGGCGCGGCGGAGCGCACCGCACCCACGGTCGCGGCGAAGTGCCCCGCGCCGCCGTCCGTCAGGTCGTCGCGCGTCACGGAGGTGACGACCGCGTGAGCCAGGCCGAGCGCGCGAACGCACCGGGCGACACGGGCCGGCTCGTCGGCGTCGGGCGGCGCCGGCCGGCCGTGCTCCACGGCGCAGAACGCGCAGTCGCGCGTGCACCGGTCGCCCAGGAGCATGAAGGTCGCCGTGCCGCGGCTCAGGCAGTCCACCCGGTTCGGACACAACGCCTCGTCGCAGACGGTGTTGAGCCCGAACGACGCGAGCGCGTCGCGGACCCTCCGCGACCGCGCGGGGTGCGGCCTCGGCTTCCGCAGCCATGGGGGGAGCCTCACGCCGTCCGCCACGAGGACGCTAGATCTCCTTCCTGAAGCCGGCCCGGCCGATGCCCATCTGGTCCCGGTACTTCGCCACGGCGCGCCGCGAGATGTGGAACCCCATGCGGCGCAGCTCGTCGGCGATCTTCTGGTCCGACAGCGGCTTCTTCGCGTCCTCCTTGCCGATGATGTCCCGGATCGCGCTTCGCACCGCCTCCGAAGCGACCTCCTGCCCGTCGGACGTCGGCACCGCGCTCCAGAAGAAGTACTTGAGCTCGAACGTGCCGCGCGGCGTCTGGACGTACTTCCCCCTCGTGACCCTGCTCACTGTGGACTCGTGCATGCCCACGTCGTCGGCCACCTGCTGGAGCGTGAGAGGCCTCAGCGCGGCCTCCCCCTTGTCGAAGAACGCCTTCTGCGCGCGAACGATGCTCTCCATGACCTTGACCATGGTGCGCCTGCGGTTCTCCACGCTCTTGACGACCCAGCGGGCCTCCTTGAGCTTCCGGCCGATGAAGTCCCGCTCCTCGGCGCTCGGGCCCGAGGAGAGCATCGTGCGATAGGTGGCGCTGATCCTGACGCGCGGCACGTCCTGGTCGTTGAGCAGCACGAGGTACCTGCCATCGACGTCCTCCACCAGGAGGTCCGGCATGATGTACCCGGCGTCCTCATGCGCCGGATCGGTCCGCGGCTTGAGGTCGAGGTGTCGGATCTCCGTGATCGCGTTGCGGACCTCGTCCATGGAGACGCCGAGCTTCCGTCTGGCCTGGTCCGCCTTCCTCGCCGCGAGCTCCTCGAAGCACTCGGAGACGAGGCGCGCCGCGACGCTGTCGCCCAGGCCCTTCCGCTGGAGCTGAAGGAGCAAGCACTCGCGAAGCCCCCTCGCCGCGATCCCCGGCGGGTCGAGCGCCTGCACCACGGCCAGCGCGCGTTCCACGAGCTCGATGTCGACGCCGAGCGTCTCCGCGATGGACGCCAGGTCGTCGTACAGGAACCCGTTCCCGTCGAGCTCGTCGATGATGTACTCGGCAACGCGGAGGACGTCGCCGTCGGAGCACTCCATGTGAAGCTGATGCTTGAGGGACTCACCGAACGTCGCCACGGCCACGGGGACGCGCTCGTACTGGTCGTCCTCGTCCCGCTCGAGGTTCTGGCTGCACGCGTGGAGGTACACGTCGTCGAGGTAGTCGTCCCAGTCCATGTCGTCGGCGGGAGCGCTCTCCTGCACTGCCGGCTCGGGGGCCGCGGGCGCCGGCGGCTCCTGAGTGGGCGGCGCCGCGGGCTCGGAGCTCGTTCCGTCCTGCGCGCGCTCCGCGTCCTGCGCCTCCTTCTCGGCCTCGGCTTCTTCCTCCTCCTCGCCGCGCTCCAGAAGCGGGTTCTCGTCGAGCTGCTGCTTCAGGAACTGCTCGAGCTCGAGTGTCGACACCTGCAGGATCTTCAGGGCCATCTGAAGCCGCGGTGTCATGACGAGCTGCTGGTGCTGCCTCAGCTCCTGCCTGGGCTTCATGTCCACGCTGTCGTCTCCCGCTGAAGGCCGGAACCGGGGCACGCCTGCCTTGCGTCAACACCCGTCACAGCTGGAACTTCTCGCCGAGGTACAGCTTCCGCGCCTCGGGGTTCGTCGCGAGCTCCTGCGCGCTTCCCGACAGCAGGATCTCCCCCTCGTAGATGATGTACGCGCGGTCGGTCACCGAGAGCGTCTCGCGCACGCTGTGATCCGTGATGAGCATCCCGATGCCCTTGGACCTGAGCCTGCGGATGATGGCCTGGATGTCCTGGACCACGATCGGGTCGATGCCCACGAACGGCTCGTCGAGCAGCAGGAACGCAGGGTCGGTCACGAGCGCCCGCGTGATCTCGACGCGTCGCCGCTCGCCCCCCGAGAGCGTCGCGGCGCCGTGGTGCTCAAGCCCCTTGATGTCCAGCTCGCCGAGAAGCGCGTCCAGGCGCTCGCGCCGTTCGGCGCGCGAGAGCGCGAGCGTCTCCAGCACCGCCATGATGTTCTGGCCCACGGTGAGGCCGCGGAACACCGAGGACTCCTGCGACAGGTAGCCGACGCCCATCCTCGCCCGGCGGTACATCGGGGTCCGCGTGATCTCGCGCTCGTCGAGGAAGACCGCCCCCTCGTCCGGCGGCAGCAGCCCCACGATCATGTGGAAGGTCGTCGTCTTCCCGGCCCCGTTCGGACCGAGGAGCCCGACGACCTCGCCGCGGCGCAGCTCGAGGTCAACGTGGTTGACCACGGTCCTGCGCCCGTACCTCTTGACGAGGCCGCGCGCGCTCAGCGTCTCCGCGCCCGCGTCTCCGCCCGTCCGGTCACCGGTCCTCAACGAGCTCGCCCTCGGGGGTGCGCACGTACGCCTTGAAGTCCTTCACCTTCAGGTTCCTGAGGTCGGGGTCGGCCTCCATGCCGCTGCCGGTCATCACGTCGTTGCCCTTCGTCACCCGAACCGGGCGGTCGGACCTGATCTTCCCCGTCCTCTCGTCCCAGGCCAGCCTGTCCGTCGTGAGGACGGTCCCGTCCGCCGCCGTGACCACCACGCTGCCGTTGACCTCGATCGCGTTCGTGCGGCGCATGATGACGCCGGTCGCCGCCGTCAGCGTGGACCGAAGCTCCGCCTCGCTCCCGTAGAAGTCGACCCGGACGCCGCTGGCGTCGACGCGGTCCGACGCCTCGAACACGAGCGCCTCGCGCGCCTTGAGGACCCAGACCTTCCTTCCCTCCTGGGTCTGCGTCAGGGTGAAGCCCTGGATCTCCTGGTCCGGCATCGCCGCCGGGCGCTCCCGTCCCGTGGGTTCGCTGTGCTGACACGCCGCCGCAAGGAACGCGAGCACGAGCGATGCGCCGAGCGCCATCCTGCGCAAGACCATCGGCCGTTGTCCTCCGCCGCCGGGCCGCCCGCCGGCCGGCCGAGCGCCAATATACCCGCCGGGGCGGCGCGCCTCAAGGAGGCGGTCCGTGAGCCGGCGCAAGCGAGCAAGAGCCGTACCAAGCGCGCCCTGGCAGGCGCCCAGGGACCGGCGTTCCATCCCCTCAGCCCTTCGTGCCTCCGGAGAGCGGTCCGTCCGGACGCCGACAGGATACCAGAGCGGTACCCTCCGGTCAACCGGGCCTGGGCTCGCGCCGGCGGGACGGGATCAGCGAACGGCCTTCAGGCAGTCGTGGATGTGAATGACGCCGTCGGGGGCGCCGCTGTCGGAGAGCACGACAAGGGAAGTGATGGGGGTGGCGGCCAGGGTCTCCATCCGCTCGAGCGCCGTCGCCACGAGTTCCTCGCCGCGGATCGTCTTGGGGGACCTCGTCATCACGTCGCCCACGCGCGTGTCGAGGATGTCCGCTCGCTGCATCAGGATGCGCTTGAGATCGCCGTCCGTGATGATCCCGACGAGCACTCCCTCGCCGTCGACGACCGTCGTCAGACCGAGGCGCTTGTTCACGATCTCGCACAGGGCGTCCTTCATGAGGGCGTCCTCTCGCACCGCGGGGAGCTCGTCGCCCGAGTGCATGACGTCCCGCACGCGGAGCAGCAGCCGCTTCCCGAGCACGCCGCCGGGGTGGTACAGGGCGAAGGTGCTGCGGTCGATCCGCTTCTCCTCGAGCACGGCGACCGCGAGCGCGTCCCCGAGCGCGAGCGCGGCGGTCGTGCTGGCCGTGGGCACGAGGTCCATGGGGCAGGCCTCGCGCTCCACGCGCGCGTCCAACGCCACGTGCGCCTGCCGGGCCAGCGCGGAGTCGGGGGCGCCGGTGATCGCCACGATGGTCGCGCCGAGCGCCCGGACCGCGGGCAGGATCCTCAGAAGCTCGTCGCCCTCCCCGCTCTTCGACACGACGAGGACGACGTCTCCGGAGCCCACCATCCCGAGGTCGCCGTGCGCGGCATCGCCCGGGTGGAGGAACACCGCAGGCGTGCCCGTGCTCGCGAACGTCGCCGCGATCTTCCGCGCGACGACGCCCGACTTGCCCATGCCCGAGACCACGACCGTCCCGCGCGACGCGACGATGACCCGCACCGCGCGCGCGAACGGCAGGCCGAGCCGGGCGGAAAGCGCGCGCACGGCGTCCGCCTCCGCCTCGAGCACCCCCCTGCCGATGCGCAGGATGCCCTCGTCCGTGAGCCCGCGGGTCTCGGGACTCTGGTCCGTATGCCGCTCCAGGATGTGTCTCCCTACTCGCGCGCCGCCGCCAGATAGCCGCGGTACGCGTCCGTCCAGTCGCCCCGCGCCCTGAGGATGGCCTCTATGGTCTCGCGCGCGGCGCCGCAGCCGCCGGCGGCATCCGTCACGCGGTCCGCCGCCGCAAGGAGGTCCGCGCAGGCGTCCGCGACGGCCACGCCGAGGCCGACCTCAGCGACCGGCTCCAGATCCACCACATCGTCGCCGACGTAGGCGATCTCATCGAGCGTGATGCCCCTCGCGGCCGCCATCTCGCGCACGACGGGGAGCTTGCGCTCCTTGCCCTGTCGCACCTCCCGCACGCCGAGCATCTCGGCCCGCCGCATCACGATCTCCGACGAGCGCGCCGACAGGAAGGCGACCTCGATACCGGCGAACTGCGCGACCTTGATGCCGACGCCGTCCTTCACGGAGAACGCCTTGATCTCCTCGCCGGCCCGCCCGAGGATGAGCCGGCCGTCCGTGAGCACGCCGTCCACGTCGAGCACGAGCAGCTTGATCCCGAGCGCGAGCGCCCGTTCGACAGGCCTCATGCTCCGAGCCCCTTCCCCTGCCGCACGGCCTTCGCCACGGCCACGGCGCCCTCGAGGACGCCCGGGAGCTCCGAGAGCGGGACCATCGACAGCGCGTCGGACAGGGCGCTCGACGGATCCGGGTGGGTCTCGACGAAGAGCGCGTCGCAGCCCGCGGCGCACGCGGCCCTCGCCAGCAGAGGCACGAACTCGGGCGAACCGCCCGACGTTCCGCCCGCGGATCCCGGCCGCTGCACGCTGTGCGTGGCGTCGAAGACCACGGGGCATCCGAACCCCCGCATGGTCCCGATCGAGCGCATGTCGACGACGAGGTCGTGATAGCCGAACGACGCGCCGCGCTCCGTGAGCATCACGCGGTGGCTCCCAGCGGCGGCGGCCTTGGCCACGATGTGCCGCATGTCCTCCGGCGCCATGAACTGCCCCTTCTTGATGTTCAGGGGAAGCCCCGTCGCGCACGCGGCCTCGAGCAGGCGCGTCTGGCGGCACAGGAAGGCCGGGATCTGCAGCGCGTCCAGCACCCGCGCGGCGTGGCCGACCTCCTCCCGCTCGTGCACATCCGAGATCACGGGCACGCCGAACTCCCGCTTCACGCGCTCGAGGATCCTCAGACCCTCCTCCAGGCCCGGACCCGCGAACGCGCCGGGAGACATGCGATTGTCCTTCAGGTAGGACGACTTGAAGACGAGCGGGACGCCGAGGTCCGCCGCGATCCGCACGAGCGCCTCCGCGACGCCGAGCGTGAGCTCCTCGCTCTCGATCGCGCAGGGCCCGGCGATGAGCGCCAGGCCCCTCCCCGCTCCGACCTCCACGTCGCCGATGCGAACGGTGCGCTGCGGCATCTCGTCAACGCTCCCGGGCCAGCGCGGCCCGCACGAACTCCCGGAAGAGCGGGTGCGCGCGCCCCGGCCTCGACAGGAACTCGGGGTGGAACTGACACGCGACGAACCACGGGTGCCCGGCGATCTCCACGATCTCGACGAGCCCGGTCGCCGGGTTGATCCCCGACGCCACCAGTCCCTTGGACTCGAAGGTCTCGCGGTACCGGCCGTTGTACTCGTAGCGATGCCGGTGCCGCTCCCTCACCGCGTCGGCGCCGTATGCCGCGCGGGCCTTCGACCGCGGCTCCAGACGGCACTCGTAGGCGCCGAGACGCATCGTGCCGCCCATGTTGATGACCTTCTTCTGCTCGGGCATGAGGTCGATCACGGGATCCGGGGTCTCCGCGTCGAACTCCGCCGAATTCGCGCGCGCAAGCCCGCACACGTTCCGCGCGAACTCGATGACCGCGCACTCCATGCCGAGGCAGATCCCCAGATACGGGACGCCGTTTCGCCGCGCGTAGCCGGCCGCCAGGGCCTTGCCCTCGATCCCGCGAACTCCGAAGCCTCCCGGAACGAGGATGCCGCTGCAGCCCGCGAGCAGCTCGTCCCCGCTTCCCCTCTTCTCGATCTCCTCGGCGTCCACCCAGGCCAGATGGACGCGCGCATCGTTCTCGGCCCCGGCGTGCACGAACGCCTCGATGATGCTCTTGTACGCGTCCTTGAGCCCCGTGTACTTGCCGCAGACGGCGATCGTCACCTCGCGCGACGGGCTCGTGACGCGCGAAACAAGGCGCTCGAGCGGCGCGAGGTCCGCGGCGCGAGCGTCAACGCGGAGCTTCCTCAGCACGAGCTCGTCCAGCCCGTCCGCGTGGAACCGCAGCGGCACCTCGTAGATCGACGCCACGTCCACCGCGTCGATGACGGCCTCGACCTCCACGTTGCAGAAGAGCGCGATCTTCCGTTTCAGATCGGCGTCCAGCGACCGCTCGGCGCGGCACAGCAGGATGTCCGGTTGGATGCCGATGTCGCGCAGCGCCCGCACGCTGTGCTGGGTCGGTTTCGTCTTGAGCTCCCCGGCGCTCCTGATGAAGGGCACGAGCGTCAGGTGGATGAAGAGGGTGTTCTCGACGCCCAGCTCGAGACGCATCTGCCTGATGGCCTCGAGGAACGGCAGACTCTCGATGTCGCCGACCGTGCCGCCGATCTCCGCGATCACCGCGTCCGTGTCGGGGCCGCGCGACAGCGACGTGATCCTCGCCTTGATCTCGTTGGTTACGTGAGGGATGACCTGGACGGTTCCGCCGAGATACGTGCCCTTGCGCTCGTGCGCGATGACCGCCTCGTACACCTGTCCCGCCGTCACGTTGTTGTCGCGCGACAGCGCGCGGTCGAGGAACCGCTCGTAGTGGCCCAGGTCGAGATCGGTCTCGGCGCCGTCGTCCGTGACGAAGACCTCTCCGTGCTGGAACGGGCTCATCGTGCCGGGGTCCACATTGAGGTACGGGTCGCACTTCTGGAGCGTGACTCCGAGCCCGCGGTTCTTCAGCAGATAGCCGAGCGACGCGGACGCGATGCCCTTCCCCAGGGCGGACACCACGCCCCCGGTGACGAAGATGTACTTCGTTGCGGCGCTGCGTTCGTTCACCCGTCCTCCCCTGGGCCCTCTCCGGGCCGTGGCCCCTCCGAGGCCAGCGCCCGCACGGCCTCGTCGAGGTCCCGTTCCCTGTCCACGCCGGCGCATCCGCTGTCCGACAGCACGACCCCGATCGACATCCCGTCTTCCAGAGCACGCAGCTGCTCGAGCGACTCCAGCCGCTCAAGATCGCTCTGCGGAAGCGCCGCGAAGCGCTCCAAGGCCGCGCGGCGGAAGCAGTATATGCCCACGTGGTGGAAGTACCAAGGTGTTCCGGAGGCGTCCCGCGAGGCTGGTATCCCGGCACGGGAGAAGTAGAGGGCCCTCCCGCGACCGTCGGTGACGACCTTGACCACGTCCCTGCTTGCGTAGCCCGCAGGGTCCTCCGATCGGAACGCAAGCGTCGTCATGTCCAGATCCGGCGCGCTCACGAGACGACCGATCACGCGATCGATGTCGGACGGGTGAATGCGCGGCTGGTCCGCCTGGAGGTTCACCACGAGATCGCCGGGGAGGTCCTTCGCGGCGGCCGCCACACGGTCGCTCCCGGTCGGGCAGGGCACGTCAACGCGCACGACGCGGCCGCCGAAGCGCGCGACGGCCCGCTCGACCTCGGGGCTGTCCGTGGCCACGACCACCGCGCCCACGAGCGATGCGGCCGACGCCCGCTCGTACGCGTGCCGGACGAGGGGTTTGCCGGCAAGCTCCGCCAGCACTTTGCCTGGGAACCGGCTCGATCCAAGCCGGGCGGGGACCACGCAGAGCGCCAGCGATCGCGCCACGCCGCCACCTCGCGCAAGACCTCGGGCGCCGGCGGCGCCCGAGATGGGATCAGCAGTAGTCGAGCACGACGACCTTGGTCTCGCCGGCCGTGTCCTCGGACCGGACCTCCAGGGATCGGCGCCCCGGGCGCTCGACCCGACCCATGAGCTTCAGGAAGTCGTCCACCGGACGGATCGGAAAGCCGAGCACGTCGGTCTTGTAGTGCATCGGGATCACGACCCGCGCCCCGAGGCGCTCGACGACGCGCTTCGCATCCTCCGGGCCGATCGTGAAGTGGCCCCCGACCGGAGCGAGCAGCACGTCCACGCGCCCGACCGCCTTCGCCTCGTCCGCGGACAGCTGATGACCGAGATCCCCGAGATGCGCGACCCGCAGCCCGTCCGCCTCGATGACGAACATCGTGTTCGCCCCCCGCTCGCGCCCTCTGCTGTCGTCGTGGTACGACGGCACGCCGCGCACGGTCACGCCGCGCACCGTGCGCTCGCCCGCTTCGCGCACGATCTCGGGTCCCCCCGTCACGCAGCCGACGGCGTTGTGGTCGGCATGCTCGTGGCTCACGGTCACGATGTCCGCGCGCTCGCAGATCGGCTCGTATCCCACCGCTCCCTCATACGAACCGGCCTCGAAGGGATCCGTGATCACCCTGGTCCCGTCGGCGGTCTCGATGAGAAAGGACGCGTGCCCGAGCCACGTGATCCTCATGCATCACCCCCAGGTCCCAGTCTGCGCCGCAGGCGCCGACGCCCAAAGAGAAAGAGGTGCCTCAGGGGAAGCCTCGTCCCGCCGCTGCACCTCTTCCCAGACGAGCCTACACGACGCTGACGCGCTTCCGGTCCCGTCCCCATCGCTCGAACTTGACCTGCCCGTCCTTCAGCGCGAAGAGGGTGTCGTCGCCTCCGCGGCCGACGTTCCGACCCGGGTAGATCTTCGTTCCGCGCTGCTTGAGGATGATCGTGCCCGCGCGCACGGCCTCACCGCCGTAGCGCTTCACGCCGAGCCGCTGCGAGTGGGAGTCGCGACCGTTTCGTGAACTTCCAACGCCCTTCTTGTGTGCCACCGCGAACCTCCGAGAGACGGGCCATCCGCCCTAGACGGAGATGTCCCTGATGCGAACCTCCGTGAACCCCTGGCGGTGCCCCTTCTTGACCTGGTAGCCCTTCTTCCGCTTCTTCTTGAACACGAGGACCTTCCCGCCCAGCCCGTGCGCCACGACCTCCGCAAGCACCCGAGCGTTCTCCACGAGAGGCGTCCCGACCGTGAGCGTTCCCCCCCGCGACACCGCCAGCACCTCCCCGAGCTCCACGGTTCCGCCGACGTCCGCGTTGACGCGGGGCACGCGGACCGTCTCACCCGCCGACACCCGGTACTGGAGACCTCCTGTCCTCACAATCGCGTATTCCACAGCGTCCTCCTCGAGCATCTCATGTCGGCCCCGTCCGGGCCTTCTGGTACGAACTTGCATCCTACGGCGTGTGGCGGGACGTGTCAAGCCGGAATCTGAGTGGACAGGGCGCAGGCTCGCTGTTATCCTCCCTCGCCGTCACCCATTCAGGACAGACACGCGCAGCCCGCAGCGTCTCGCGGGCCGCCGCGGAGAGGTCTCACGTGGCGTCCCACGCAGGCGAGCTCCTCTCGGTGCTCGCGGCCCTCATCTGGGCGTTCTCGGTCGTCCTCTTCAGGATCAGCGGAAGGGGCTTCTCCCCGCTGTCGCTGAACGTCTTCAAGAACTCGATCGCGACGGCCCTCCTCGCCATCACCCTCGCGCCCTCCGCGCGTGCGACCCTCCCCGAGGCGCCGCTTCGCGACTACGCGCTCCTCGCGCTCAGCGGGATCGTGGGCATCACGCTGGCCGATACGATCTTCTTCAAGAGCCTCAACCTCGTGGGCGCCGGCCTCTCGCAGGTCATAGGGTGTTGCTACAGCCCCCTCGTGGTCCTTCTGTCCGCCGCGTTCCTCGCCGAGCGGCTGTCGATAGGCGATCTCATCGGAGCGGCCCTCATCCTCTCCGGGGTGCTGCTGTCCGCGGGCCACGAGCCTCCGCCCGGCGTGACGAGGGCCGACATCCGCCGGGGAACGCTCCTCGGAGCTCTGGCGTTCGCCCTCATGGCCCTCGGTGTCGTCATCGCCAAGCCGGTGCTCGACCGCTCGCCCGTGCTCTGGTCTTCGACCGTGCGCATGGCCGCCGGCGTGGGCGCCCTCCTGCTCGTCGTCGCCGCTTCCCCGAGCAGACGCTACGTGTGGCATGCCTTTCGGCCGTCACCCGCGTGGAAGGTCGCCGTCCCGGCGTCCGTCCTCGGAGCCTACCTCGCGATGATCGTGTGGATCGCCGGCATCAAGTACACGCTCGCGTCCACGGCATCCATCCTCAACCAGACGAGCGCCGTCTTCGTCCTGCCGGTCGCGGCTCTCGTCCTCAAGGAGCGCATCACGCTCCGCAAGCTCGCCGCAGTGGCGCTCGCCCTCGGGGGCGTCGCGACGGTGACCCTCTGCTGACGGCCCCGTGAAACGCAACGCCGCGGCACGAATGCCGCGGCGCCGCGTGTCTCCCGACGATCCGAAACCTACCAGCTGCGCCTCGAGTCCCTGTCGCGGCCCCCTCCGGCGCCGCGCCCCTCGCGCTCTCTCGCCTCGTTCACGCGGAGCGTACGGCCTCCGAAGTCCTGACCGTCCAGGGCGCTGATGGCAGCGTCCGCTTCCTTGTCGTCCATCTGGACGAAGCCGAAGCCCCTGGGCCGTCCCGTGTCGCGGTCGTTGATCACGTTCACGGAGTGCACGGTGCCGAACCGCGTGAACAGGTCCCGGATCTCGTTCTCGGATGCAGTGTAGGGCAGATTGCCCACGTAGATCTTCTTCAACCTTACTCCCTCCGGCCGCGCCAATCTGGCGGGCACAAGCGATTCACCGACGTCACGTTCGCCGACTCCTCTTCGATGCCAGCGCTCCGGTCTAACGTCCGTCCGGGGGCGCCTCCCCAAGCTCCTCCTCCGACGCGCGGTTAGAGCACACAAGGCCGGCAACGGCGCACCTACTCGATCAGGTCGATAGCGCCTCCTCGCGGCCCTCTCGAACCCGCGAACGGGTCGGTTGCCCCCAACGCGGGGCTGCAACCCGGATGGTACGATACGGGGAGCGACGCTCGGGAGAGACGACCCCGGCGTCCGTCACGGAAAGAGGATTGCTGCAGCGATACGGCACGCAGATGTCCAAAAAGGGAACCAGATCCGACTCGCCCACAGTATCGCAGACGCCGCCTCTCAGGTCAAGGCCTTTTCTGTCTCAGCAGCGGCCGACGCCGTCGCCCGCCGCCCCACCCTCTCGCGCACCGACCACCGCCTCGCCCACCCGTTGAATCAGCGTGCTGTACAGGTACGGCTTCTGAACGAACCCCGCGACGTCCTCGCCGGCGAAGCGCTGCGCCACCTCCTCCTCGCTGTACCCGCTCGAGATGACCACCCGAACATCCGGGCGGAGGCTCCGGAGCTCTCTGAAGGTCTCCTCACCGCCCTTCCTCGGCATCGTCAGGTCGAGCAGCACGCAGCCGATCTCGTCCTTCCTATCGCTGAACATCGTCACCGCCTCGTCGCCGTCCGACGCGCGGAGCACCGTGAAGCCCGCCTGCTCCAGCATGCGTCCGGCGACATCACGCACTGCCTGCTCGTCGTCGACCAGCAGGACCGTCCCCCCGACTGGCGCGTCCGCGCGCGCCGCGGCCTGCGCGGCAGGGCGCTGAACGGCCCGCTCACCCCGGGGCAACAGGACGCGGAAGGTGGTCCCGACGCCGATCTGGCTCGCGACTTCGACCGCGCCGCGGTGCCCTCTGATGATCCCGAGCGCCGCGGCGAGCCCGAGGCCGCGCCCCGTGAACTTCGTCGTGAAGAACGGATCGAAGATCCTCTGGATCGTCCCCTCGTCCATCCCGCACCCGGAGTCCTCGACCTCCAGATACACGTACTCCCCGTCGGGCAGCTCGTCGTCCAGGTAGGTCTCGCCGAGACACGCCCGGTCGCAGTACTTCACGCCCGTGCGCACGCGGATGACGCCGTCCTTGTCTCCCAGCGCGTCCGAGGCGTTGGTCAGCAGGTTCATGATCACCTGCCGGATCTGCGTCGTGTCCGCCACGACCGGAGGGATGTTGTCGCACAGCTCGTACACGAGCGTGGCCCGCTTCGAGATCGACACCTCAAGCAGGCCCCCCATCTCCCCGACGACGTCATTGAGGTTGATGGTCTCGATGAGGAAGCTCCCCCTTCCCGAATAGGCCAGCATCTGCCGCGACAGGTCGGCCGCCCGCTCCGCCGTCTTCTTGATCTCCCGGACCGAGTGAAGAGCTGACGACTCCGGCGGCAACGTGAGAAGCGCAAGGTCGGCGTTGCCGAGAATGCCCGTCAGCAGGTTGTTGAAGTCGTGCGCGATCCCGCCCGCGAGCACCCCGAGGCTCTCGAGCTTCTGCGCGTGCTGCACCTGCGCCTCGAGCTTCTGCCGCTCGTCCTCGTTCCACTTGCGCTCGATACCCACGGCGATGTTCTCCGCCACGAAGCTCAGGAGCTCAAGGTCCTTGGCGGAATACAGCGTCGCGTCTCCGTAGCTCTGCACGACCACGACGCCGATGACCTTCTGCGACGTCCTGAGCGGGACGCCCAGCCACAGCGGCGACGGCCGCCCGATGAGTTCCACTTCGCCGGCCCCCTCCAGCTCCTGGTGCTTCGCCTCATCGATCAGGATCGGCTTGCCGGTCCGCCTGACGTAGTCGGTCAGGCTCTTCTTGAGGGCCTGCGGCGGCGGGATCGTGAACTCCTCGCGGTACTCGTCCACAAGGTACGGGAACGAGTACGTGTCGCTCCCTTCGTCGTACAGCGCCACGTAGAAGTTCGTCGTGTCGATGAGCCGGCCGAGCTGGTAGTGGATGGCCTCCAGGAGCTCGGCGAGCCCGCCCGAGGAGTGCACGGCCTGGGAGATCTGGAACAGGACAGACTGCACCTTGTCCGCCTGCCGTCGCGCCGTGATGTCGCGCATGTGCTTGATCACCGCGACGACGTTGTTCTCGTCGTCCCTGAGGGGGAATGCTGAGATCTCCATCCAGCGCGACGCGCCGGAGGCTCCGGGGTACGGCATGACCTCGGTCCGCCTGTCGCCGGACTGCGCGGCCCGCGTGCACGGGCACCAGGGACACGGCGCGTCCCTGTCCACGAACACCTCGTAGCACTTGCGGCCGACCAGCGGCCCCCTGGCGCCGTACAGCTCCTCGACCCACGAGTTGACCCTGAGGATGTTGTGATCGCAGTCGAGCACCGTGATCCCGTCGCGGATGCTGTCGAACACGCTCTGCAGGAACCGGCGGTTTTCGCGAACCCCAAGCTCCGCCCGCTTCGCCGCGATGGCGCCACTGATGCGCGCCGCGATGCCCTCGAGCGCGTTCCGCGCGTCCTCCGGCACGGACTCGGCGTCGTGGGAACCCATGTTCATGCAGCCGAGCACCCGGCCTTCGTGGAGGATCGGGACGACGGCCAGTGCCCTCAGTCCCTCGCTCTCGTTCTTCGTGTCGTCGGGCGCGGTGACCGTCTCGTAGCGCCCGTACACCGGCTCCCCGCCGAGCACGACCTGCGTCTCCGGGGCGTCGGGCCCGTACCGCCCTGCGGCGGTCGTGAAGCCCTCGGACAGGCCGAAATGCCGAGCGAGCTCGAGCGACCCGGTGTCCTCGTTGAGCAGGTAGATGCCGCCGGCGTCCAGCCCCGACACGACCCGCGCCGCTTCGAGACACAGGTCGAGCCCCTGCGCGAGGCTCATGGGTCCGCTCAGCGCCCTGAAGAGCTCGCTTTCCGTCCTGACGATCTCCTCGCCGCGCCGCCTCTCGGTGATGTCCGTGGCGAAGTACAGGACGCCGGGTCTGCCCTGCCACGATATCACGACGCCGCTCAGTTCGACCCACAGCGTGGCACCGCCGGCGTCGAGGAACCGCATCGTCCGCGGATCGGCCACGGCCTCACCGATGAGCCGCCTGCGGAGCCTGCCAAGCGCTTCGTCTCTGTCGTCGGGATGCACGAGCTCCGCGAACGCCATGCCCTGCAGGGACTCGCGCGTGTGCCCCAGCACCGTCGAGGCCACGCGGTTGGCGAAGGCGATGTGGCCTTCCTGGATGACGACCACCGCCTCGTTGGCGTTCTCGACGACGAGCCGGTACTTCTCCTCGGACTCACGGAGCGCCTGCTCCGTGCGCGCGTGCTCGTCGAGCTGCCGGCGGAGCTGATCCGCCTTCTGCTGTACGCGCCGCCGCAAGGACGCTGATGCGGTGATCGAGACCAAGAGCACGCCCAGCAGAGCGAGCACCAGGACATGCGGCGGGAAGCGCTCGGCCAGCCCCTGGCCGATGTGCGTGAGGACTGAGGAAGGTGTCTGCGGCACGGATCCCCCCCGGTCGCGCGAAGCCCCGGGCCCACGGACTGAACCGGCCCCGCGGACCCCCGACGGCTGCACCCTGTTGCAATCCAGCGGCCAAAACGCCGCGCGGGCGTCGGCCATCGCCGCCCGCCCGCGCAGTCATAACTAGCATGTACGCCGCATGTTAGGCCCCGGCCCAGCCACCGGCCGTCGACGGCGGGGCCCCGCCCCCCCCAGTTCAGCTTCGCGGCATCGCTCCCTGCAACGCGCGGCCTCTACCTCGTGAGCTCGAGGAACCCGGGGTCCTCGCGGAGCGGCTCGAAGTCCGGGTCCTCCAGGGCACGCGACTTGAGCGACGGGTCCAGCTCCACGGCCCGCGCGAGCTCCTCAAGAGCCGCGCCGCGCAGTCCCCCCCGCGAGTAGTAGCACGCAAGGTGGTACCGCGGCTCACCCAGCTCCGGGTTCATCGCCACGGCCTCGCGCCCTCTCGCGAAGGCCTCTTCCCACGCGCCCTCGTCGCACAGCCGGTACCCCTCGTAGATGAGCGCCTGCTCCTCCCACACGTTGAAGATGCGGCGCAGCTCCGCGATCGGGTCGGCATGGTCATCGACGCGAAGATCGCAGTAGCGGTCGTTGTACCCGCCGTAGCCGCCCTTCTCCCGTACGATGAGCATCGCCGCCGACTGCATGCCCCGCGAGTCCCCGCCGGCTTCCTGCCCGGCCTCGAGCGCCCGCATCATGCGCTCGCCCAGAACGCCCTCCGTCGCGCGAAACGCGTCCGCCATGGCCTTGACCGTCGCCTCGCTCACGAGGATGTTGCCCTGTGCGGAGAACCCGGGGCCGGACTCGTGGCCGGCCCACGCCATGCACCTGGCGCCCGTGTACGCGGCGGACGCCCCAAGCGCATCCACCACGCCGACCTGGCGCTGCGCCGCTGCTTCGTCGCTCTCGAGGAGCCGCGCGATCACGTCCTCGACCGGCACGCCCTGCTCGAGGAGCGCAAGCCCGCGCGGGCCGAAGGTCGTGTTGCCGAACGCCTGGGAGGCGATCGCCCCGACGCCGGCCTTCGCCCACGGCACGACCGACCCGACGGCGAAGAACTTCGACTGCACCGCCACGCCGAGGTCGCCGGTGGCCGCGTCGTAACCGACGATGGAGTACGTCGCGACGGGCTCCGCCGCCTCCGCTGACGCCGCGCCCATCGCGAGCGCGACGATGGCGACGCACCACGCGCGCCCGGCCCGGCTGAGCCCGCCGACCATGACCTGTCTCACGTCGCCCTCCTTGCCCGCCCGACCTTCACGAGCGGATCATGATGAGCAGCATCTTGAAGCGCTCGGGCGCCTTGAGCGCATGGGGATCGTCGGCGGGCATCACGATTATCTGCCCGGCGCTGACCCGATGCGATGTGCCCGAGATGACGATGTCCGCCACCCCCTCGAGCACGATCACCATCGCGTCGAACGGGGCGGTGTGCTCGCTGAGCCCCTGCCCCCGATCGAACGCGAACAGCGTGACCGTGCCGGTCTTCTTCTCGAGAAGGGTCCGGCTCACGACCGAACCCGCCTGGTACTCGATGAGGCCCGCGAGGCCCTCTCCGCCGCGCCGTCCCGCGCTCTCCATCCGTTTCCCCCTCTCCTAGCGCCCGGGCGCCGTGGGCTTCGCCACGGGGCCCGCGCACACCGAGCGGCCCGCCAGCCACCCGCTCGCGAACGCCCACTGAAGGTTGAATCCCCCGCACGGGCCGTCGACGTCAAGCACCTCGCCGGCGAAGCGCAGCCCCGGCGTCGTCCTGCTCTCGAGCGTCTCCGGGTCCACGCCCGAAAGCGCCACGCCGCCGCGCGTCACCACCGCGTTCTCGAAGCCTCCGGTCCCGACCGCCGTGAGTCGCAGACCGCTCAGCGCGTCCGCCAGCCCGTCCTTGACCGCGCGGGGCAGCACGGGCGCACAAAGCCCTTCCGCCCCTGCGCGCGAGCAGACCGCTCTGGCGAGCGACCTCGGGAGGCTCTCGGACAGCAGGCCGGCCACGGAGCGCCGCTCGCCGGCGGCCCGCCACCCGTCCAGTCTCGCGACCCAGGACGCGCGGTCGGCCGAGGCGTCCAGCGACACGCGCAGCGGCACCTCCGCCCGCGAGGCAAGCAGCTCCGCCACCGCCCCCGAGACGTCGAGCACGGCCTGTCCGCTGATGCCCTCGTGCGTGAACAGGAGGTTGCCCTCGGCGGCCGCGCGCCTGCGCGGCACGTCCACGGTGACGCGCGCCCGCGCCACGGCCACGCCCGCGCAGCCACGCGGCCACCGCTCCTTCGTTCTCAACCCGACGAGCGCCGGCACGGGCTCCCTGATCCTGTGCCCCGCCGCCCGTGCGAGCGCGTAGCCGTCGCCGGTGCCCCCGAGGCGCGGGTAGCCGAGCCCGCCGGTCGCGACGATCACGACGCCGCAGGGGATGCGGCGGCCGTCCACGACCACGCCCTCCAGGCGCCGCTCAGGGAGGCACAGCGTCTCGACGGCGGCGTTCCGACGAACCACGACGCCCAGCCGTCCGCACTCGCCCACCAGCGCCGTGAGAACGTCGCCGGACCGGCCGCTCGAGGGATACACGCGGAACCCGTCGGGGCTCTCCGTGCTCACGCCGCGTTCGAGGAAGAACCCGCGCAGGGCGTGTCCGTCAAGCGCCCTGAGCGCAGGGAGCGCGAAACGACCGTCGCGCCCGAGGCGCTCTACGAACTCCTCGGGCGGAAGCGTGTTGGTCAGGTTGCAGCGACCGCCGCCCGAGGCCAGGAGCTTCCGCCCGGGCTTCGGAAGCCGCTCGCACACGAGAACGCGGGCGCCCCCGCCGGCGGCCCCGACCGCGGCCATGAGCCCGGCGGGCCCGCCCCCGATGACGACAACGTCAGGCCCCATGTCGATGTGTTCCGGCGCTAGACGTACCGCTCGAACCTGTCCGCGGCGGCCTTGCAGATCGGGCAGACCTCCGGCGGACCGTCGCGCGCGCACAGGTAGCCGCACACGCGGCAGCGCCAGACCGGGAGCGCCCGCCCCTGCGCGATGCCCCCCGCTGCCGCGGGTCGCTTGGCCGCGGCGCCGCCCGGCGGCCGCCTCTCGGGGACGGCCGCGAGCGCGCGCTCCCCCTTGAGCACGGCGGCCGACACGTACAGGCCGCAGAAGCACGAGCCCCACTCGGTCAGGTCCGCGTCGCGGTAGTCGCACGGGCAGATGATGTCCCTGTCCCTCCCCCGCTCCCCTGCCGCGAGCCTGCACGGACACGACCGGTATCCGAAACGCCCCTCGTTGACGAGGAGTCCCCTGACGATCCTCTCCGTCTTCGCGGCGTCCGGGTTGAGGTGATACCCCGAGCGCTCCGCGTCCCGCGAGAGCCGCTCGCGCGCGGACCGTGTTGTCTCCGACGAGACGTCCCCGTCCCGGCTCACAGGCCAAGCACCTCCTCGAGGCGCTCGGGCCTGTACCCGACGACCGCATCGGAACCGTTCACCACGACGAGCGGGAAGATCATCCCCTCGTTCCACTTCTTCACGTCCTCCACCGCCGCCGCCAGCTCATCCCCGTCCAGCAGGTCCACGTACGCGTAGTCGAAGTCCACGCCGCGCTCGACGAGGAACTTCCGCGCGTCCTCGCACCATCCGCAGGTGGACAGCCCGTAGAGCATGACGCGATGATCGCGCTTCGTTCCGTCCACGTGCCCCTTCACGTTGCCCATTCGACTCCCCCCGATCACGATCGGCGCCGCCCACTGACCCTCACGCTCTCTCCAGCGCAGCGAGGATCTCCTGCACGTCCGGCTGTTCCTTGATCGGGTAGATCCTGCTCCACGCGACGGCGCCCGCGGCGTCCACGATGAACACCGCCCGCTCGCTGAACCCGTTCCTCTCTCTGAAGATCCCGTACGCTATCGCGACGCCGCCGTGCGGCCAGAAGTCCGCCAGGATCGACGTCTCGGAGACGCCGATGGCCTTGGCCCACGCCGTCTTGCACGGCACGCTGTCCACGCTCAGCCCGAGCGCCACCGCGCCCCGCTTCTCGAACTCCGCCCTGTTCGCCTCGAGGTCCTGCATCTGCTGTGTGCAGACGGACGTCCACGCCAGCGGATGAAACGCCAGCACGACCTTCTTCCCCGAGAACTCCGCGAGCGACACGCTCCTCTCGTGCTGGTCCTGGAGCGCGAACTCCGGCGCCCTGGTCCCCTTCGCGATCCCCTTCGTGTCCACGGTGTCCCCTCCTTCGTCCTCTGAATGCGCACGCCCCGGCAGCTCCGGGTCAGCGCCGCCTCAGCAACGCCACGTTGTCGAAGCTCACCCTTCGGAGCCGTCGCGGGCTCAGCCGCTCGAACCACCCCACGAACTCGAAGCTCCCTTCGCGCTCGACCAGCAGTCTGAACTCCTCAGGGAACACGAGCACTGTCACGAGCCTGTCCGTGAGCGTCGCCCGCTCGCCCCGGTCGTCCACCTCCATCGTGAGGGTCTCCTCGACCTTCTGGGCCAGGGCGTCGACCACCCGCACGCTGTAGCGCGTCCGCACCTCGACGTCCCCGCGCTTCATCGTCCACAGCTGTTCGCCCTCAACGCCCGCGCCGCCCACGGCGGCCCAGTCCAGTTTCAGGTTTTCGATGAGATAGAGCCCTCCGCGTTTCACGGCCGCCGCAACTGACCCGAGGTGGTTCAGAACCTCCTTGTGGTTGCGGAGATGGGCCACCGTGCCCATCATCGTGAAGGCGAAGTCGACCTTCGTCGCAAGCCGGAACGAACGCATGTCCGCCCGGACGGTCTCGATGGCCACGCCGTCCCGCCGGGCGGCCTTTCTCACGTGCGCGAGCATCCTCGCCGAGCGGTCCAGACCGACGGCGCGATACCCGCGCCGCGCCAGTTCCCGCAGCTGGAGCGCCGGACCGCACCCGATGTCGAGGAACGCCCGGGGTTCGACGCGCGCATGGCGCCGCGCGTGAGCGAGAAAGAGGTCGGCCTGGCGCGCCGGGTCGACGAACCCGAACGCGATCTCGTAGTACAGCGGTTCAGCGTAGGCCCGCCCGCGTCTCACGGCCGGCTGCCTTCCTCCCGCTCATCCGGGGTCCCGTCAGAACGGCCGACCGTGCAGCCCCCCGACCACGTTCCCCACCTCGTGCTTGAGCGCCGCGAGCGACAGCGTCACGTCGTGCACGAAGAGGGCGAGTGAAGCCACGAGCGCGGACAGCCCCACGCCCCACAGCCAGAGGACGAGCACGTAGAGCCGCGCGTGGAGCGCGTAGATCGCGAAGAGGCAGAAGACGATCATGCCCGTGCAGAGCACGCTCACCGACGCGAGCGTGATGGAGGCCTGCAGGAGTCTCGACCGCTTGTAGATGATGCGAATCTGCAGCGTGATGTTCTCCGCCTGCAGCGGCGTCGCGGTGTCCATCTCGTTCGAGAGCTCCCGGATCGTGTCGATCGTGCGCGCGAGCCGGTTCGTCATGGACAGGAGGAGGAGCCCGACGCCGGAGATGAGGGCGACCGGTGAGATGGACAGCTGCAGCACCCTCGTCAGTTCGTCGATGCCGATCAGGTGCACTGCGAACACCCCCTTGCGATGTGCGTCTTGCCGCGCGCCCCGCGCCTCCGGGGCGCCTTCACGCCGCGCCAGCATACCGGGCGCCCGCGGCTCCTTCAACCCCCCACGTGGTCGCCGCCCGTCGTTCCCCCGTCGCCCTCGCCGCGGCGGAGCCTGCTCGCCCCCTGCACGACGAGCCCGCCCACGATCAGGACCAGCCCCGCGACCGTGCTCGGCCTGATGGTCTCGCCCACGACGAGCCGGATGAGAAGGAGCGACAGGAAGGGCGACAGGAACACGAGATTGCCTATCCTCGCGGCGCTCGTCGAGAGCCTGAGCGCGCTCAGCCAGAGCACGAAGGCCACGCTCATCTCGACGACACCCACGTACGCCGCGCCGAGAAGCGCTCCCGGCGCGGCGACGCGAAGCGTCGAGACCGAGGCGCACCAGAGGAGCGCGAGCGGCGTGCCGAAGAGGAAGCTCAGGAAGAGCGTGGACACGGGGTCGCGCCGGTCGAGCGTGCTCCAGACCCAGTAGCTCGCCCAGATGAAGGCGCTGCCCAGGGCGAGCGCGACGCCGCCCGCGGAGCCGCCGCCGCCGTTCGCGCGCCCCAGCGACACGACGACCACGCCGAGGTAGGCGATCACGCACGCCGCCGCGTCCCGGGCCGACAGCCGCTGTCGCAGCACCGGCACGGAGAGCACGGCCAGCACCACGGCCCACGTGTAGTTGAGCGGCTGCGCCACCTGCGCCGGCAGGAGGTCGTACGCGCGAAACAGAACGAGGTAGTACAGGAAGGGGTTGAGGAACCCGCGGGCGGCCGACCTCGCGAGCTCCGGTCCCGACGGACGGAGAGCCTCCCGGAGCTTCCCGCGGGCGGCGAGGGTCCCTCCGAGCACGAGCAGTGAGGTCAGGCTCGCGTAGAAGAGGAGCTGCGCGGGGTCGAGGCCCCGGAGCGCCACCTTGAACGCGGACGCGACGGTGGACCACAGCGCCACGGCGGAGACACCGAGGGCATAGGCCCGGACCTGTCGCGCCACGGCCATCGCAGCGCCCTCCGCGTCAGCGCTTCCGCGCGACCACGCACCAGCTCCGCGTCAGGAGGAGCTCCCGCGGATACGCGGAGAGCTCGGAGGCGATCTCCGGCGTGAGGAACCTCTCGCCCTCCGTCCCGGGCGGATCGTGGTTGACGTCCCGACCCTCGAAGACCTCGACGTCGAGCGCCGCGCCGAGCGCGTCGCGGTACTCCTCGGGTCGCATCCTGTTGAGGTATGCGAAGGGCGGGCTGCGGTTCTCGCGAAGATGGTCCCAGGGCGCGACGCGCCGAGACGGCTTCTCGTCCGGGTACGCCCAGTCGGGGCAGTGTCCCCCCGAGAGCGAGTAGAAGTTGTGCACGATCGCGTGGAAGAGCCCGCCCGGAGCGAGCAGCCGCGCGACCTCGCGCGCGAAGTCGCGGACGTCGGCCACGTGCTCGAGCACGGCGTTCGACGCGATCAGATCGAACGATGCGTCCGGCAGCGGGTACGTCCCCGCCTGCGCGTCGGCGACGACGAACCGCAGCTCGCGGGAGAACCGCCTGAGCGGTCGCCCCGCCTCCCGCTCGAGGGTGCCATAGTACCGCCGCGAGAAGAGCATGCGCCGCGCCGCGGTCTTGAGCGCCTGCTTCGGGCCGCCGCGCCTCAGCGTCCGCGCGAGCGCGACCGGCAGCGGCTCCGGCTTCACGTACGCAGCGTCGAGCGCGGTCACGGAAGCCCCGTCGGCCACGCACTGCAGCGCGAACGCGAAGACCGGCCCGCAGCCGAGGTCCAGCACGCGCCTGCCCGAAAGCTCCCGGAGCCCCGCCCGCGCCAGGTCCGCCCGGCACTTCGCGTACACGTTGTGGACGTCGTGCCAGGCGAACCGTTCCGTCCAGCGCCGATGGTACGCGAGAAGCTCGACCGCCTCACGAAGCGCCATCGCGCGCTCACCCCCGCTCGCCGCCCCACAGGCGGGCAAGCTCGACAAGGACGTTCACGGCCTGTTCCATCTCCTCGAGACACGCGTACTCGAGCGGCGAGTGGAAGTTGTGCATCCCCGCCGAGAGGTTCGGCGTCGGAAGCCCCATCGCGGACATCCTCGAACCGTCGGTGCCGCCGCGGATCGCCTTGAACGACGGCGTCCCGCCGGCGCGCCTCACGGCCTCGGCGGCGAGTTCCACGACGCGCGGGGCCCTCGTGAGCGCGTCGGCCATGTTGCGGTACTGCTCCACCACGGCGACGTCGATCTCCGCCCGGGGATGCTCCGCGACGAGCTGCGCGGCGATCCCGCGAAGGAGGTCCGCCTGCCGCTTGAGCTCCCCGGAGTCGAAGCTCCGGAGGAGGATCTTGATCGCCGTCTCGCCAACCCCGCCTTCCACCGTGTACGGGTGCAGGAAGCCCTCGCGGCCCGCGGTCGTCTCCGGCGCCATGCTGTGCCACGGCATCCTGCGGGCGAACTCCGCGGCGAGGCGGACGGCGTTGACCATCCGCCCCGTCGCAAGCCCCGGGTGGATGTTCCGCCCCTTGACCGTCACCGTGGCCAGGTCGGCGGAGAAGGTCTCGTTCTCGATGAGCCCCGCGCCCTCGCCGTCGAGCGTGTACGCGCCCACCGCCCCGACCTTCGTCACGTCCAGCTTGTCCGTGCCGCGCCCCGCCTCCTCGTCGCAGGTGAAGACGATGCGAAGCGGCCCGTGAGCGATGCCGCGGTCCGCCATGAGCCTGTCCACGGCCGTCATGATCACCGCGACGCCCGCCTTGTCGTCGGCGCCGAGCAGGGTGGTTCCGTCCGACGTGATGAGGGTCTTCCCGCGAAGCTCCGCCAGCCCACCCGCCTCGGCGACCCGGATGACCTTCGTCGGGTCGCCCGGAAGCGCGATGTCCCCGCCGTCGTAGCGCTCGTGCACGACCGGCTTCACTCCCGCGCCCGGCGCCTCGGGCGAGGTGTCCATGTGCGCGGCCCACGCCGTCACGGGCGCGCCCGGCGTCGTGGCGGGGACCGTTCCCATGACGATCCCGTGCTCGTCCTGCGACGCGTCGGCCACCCCGAGCGCCGCGAGCTCGCCCGCGAGCATCCTGCCCAGCTCGAGCTGCCCTGGCGAACTCGGGATGCTCCCGGAGTCCTCGCGCGCCGTCGTGTCCACCTGCACGTACCTCAGGAAGCGTCCGAGAAGAGAACTCATCGCGGTTCCTCCGACGACGCAAGGAAGACGAGGGCACCTCGGAAGCGCCGAGATGCCCTCGCAGGCTGCCACACGGCCGCGCGGACCGTCACGCGGCTACTTCTCGATGCTCAGGAGCTCCACCTCGAAGATGAGCGCCGAGTTCGGACCGATCCTCCCGCCCGCGCCGCGCTCGCCGTACGCGAGGTCGGGCGGCAGGAAGATGCGGTACTTGCTGCCCACCGGCATAAGCTGCAGCGCCTCGGTCCACCCGGGGATCACGGCGTCGAGCTGGAACTGCGCCGGCTGGCCCTGCGCGTACGAGCTGTCGAACTCCGTGCCGTCGATGAGGGTCCCGCGGTAGTGCACCGACACGCGGTCGGTCGCCTTCGGCTTCGCGCCGCCGCCCTGCGTCAGCACCTCGTACTGCAGCCCGCTCGCCGTCGTGACGATGCCGTCCTTGGCCTTGTTCGCCTCGAGGAACGCCCGGCCTGCATCGAGGTTCGTCGCCGCCGCCTCGTCCCTCTTCTTGAGCTCGGCGTCGCGCGCCTTCTGCGAGAACTCCTGCATGACGGTCATGACCTCCTCGGAGGTCATGAGCGGCTTGCCTCCCTCGAGCGTGTCGCGGAGGCCCTGCACGAACGCGGCAACGTCGATCGGCATGTTCGTCGCCTTGAGCGATGCGCCCACGTTCAGACCGATCGCGTAGCTTGAGCGCTCGTCGAACGTGCTGAGCTGCTTCTTCGGCGCGATGCCCTTGCCGCACGACGTCAGAGCCAGCGCCACCGCGAGGACCGCCACGACCACCAGCACCCTTCTCATGTTCGCTCCCTCTTGTGAGCTTCGCCGGCCCCGCGCGCGTGCCGCGTCATGAGGGCCGGCTTCGTTGACCGTGCATCGAACGGAGATGATAGCCCTTTCCGGGCGGTTTTCCAAGCCCTGTCCCGCGCCCCCCCGCGGGGCCGCAACGAGGCCTATCTGAGGGCGAAGGCCGCCCGCACGGTCACCGTCGCGTCCTTCTCCCGCGTGGACGTGCTGAAGATCCCGTAGTCGGAGACCTCGGAGGAGTACGGCTCCGTGAACTGGAAGACGCCCGACCTCGCGGCCAGCATCCTCCCGAGGCGACGCTCGGCGCTCCTCGCCATCTCCTCGGCGCGGGCCATCGCGTCGCGCGTCGCCGCCGCGAGGAGCGTCTGCTTCACCGCGGCCAGGTCCGACACGTAGAACTCCAGGTCCGAGCCCTGGAGCAGGACGCCTCCGCCGATGAGCGCCGCCGGGTTCGTCGCCAGCGACTCGACCCTGTCCAGCTCCTTCGAGGTGACCGTGATGCTCTGGCCGGCCGTGTAGCCGGGCACCGTGCCATCGGGAGCGTAGTTCCTGAAGATGGAGATGGGATGAACCGTGATGTCCGCCGCCGCGATGCCCGCCGCCGTCAGCGCGTCGGTCACGGCGCGCGCGTCGGCCGCCATGCGCCCGTAGCCGTCGGCGACGGCCGAGGGCGACAGCGACCTGGCCAGCGAGATCCTCCACTTCACGATGTCCGAGGACACGCGCTGCGTCGCCACCCCCACGACCGCGATGGACTCGTCGTCCGACCGCGCGCCGTAGAAGAACGCTCCGAGCACCGTGGCCCCAACGACCAGCGCGAGCGCCAGCACCAACGCGTCGAACCTCTTCATGTGCACCTCCCGGCCGCCCACGCGCGGCCATCCGTGGACTGCAGCCGCCGCCTAGATCACGTGCGGCGACTCGAGCCTGCACGCGTGCGTGCCGTCGCGCCGCTCCCACTGCACCGTCGCGTGCGCGATCCCGAACCGCGACTCGAGGTCTTCACAGATGCGCGCGAGGAGCGCGTCGTCGCCCGTCGGGTCGGGCTTGACCAGGTGCGCCGTGAGCGCCGTGTGCGTCGTGCTCGTCCCCCAGATGTGGAGGTCGTGCACGGCCAGAACGCCCGGGAGGCCGTGGAGATACGCCTCCACCGCGTCCCGGTCGATCCCCCGTGGCACGGCGTCGAGCGCGAGATCGAGCGCCTCCCTGAGCACGCCCCACGTTCCGACGCCGATGGCCGCCACGACCACGAGCCCGACGGCCGGGTCGATCCACGGCAGCCCCGTGGCGCGGATCATGAGACCCGCGACCACGACGCCGGCCGACACGCCCGCGTCGGCGAGCATGTGGACGAACGCGGCGCGCGCGTTCAGGTCGGACTTCCTCTGCCTCAGGAACAGGAGCGCCGTGCCCGTGTTGACGACGATCCCTGCGGCCGCGGCCCACATCACCACCGTGCCTGAGACCGGCTCGGGGCTCCCGAGCCTCCGGAGCGCCTCCCAGGCGATCGCGCCTGCTGCGCCGGCGAGCAGCACCGCGTTCAGCAGCGACGCGAGGATCGTCGTCCGACCCAGCCCGTAGGTCCGCCGCGCCGTCGGGGCGCGCCGCGCGAGCCGGAACGCGCCCCAGGCCAGAAGGAGCCCCAGCACGTCGCTCAGGTTGTGTCCCGCGTCCGCAAGGAGCGCGAGGGACCCCGAGACGAGACCCAGCCCCGCCTCGACGACGACGAACGCGGCGTTCACCGACAGGCCGAGGACGAACGCCCGCTCGCGGCCCCACCCGTCGTCGAGGTGCGCGTGCCCGTGGCTCACGTCCTTCTCCTCCTCGGCCCGGCCCAGAGATGCGTCTCGAGGTCCACGCGTCCGCCGTCGTCGAACGCCACGCCCTCCCGCTCGAGGAGCGCGCGCTGAACCTCGCCCCCCTCACCGCGAAGGCTGATCCGGCCTGCGGCGTTGATGACCCGGTGCCACGGCACGCCGCTTCCGGCGGGCACCGCCGCCATCGCGTATCCCACCATCCGCGGCGTGCAACGCCCGGCGACGGCCGCGACCTGTCCGTAGGTCGCCACGCGGCCGGCCGGGATCAGCCGCACGACGGCGTGGATCCGCTCGTGCAGGCCCTCCCCACCCTCATGCCGAGACGGCTTGCGCAATGGTCCAGAGCCCGATGCACACGAACCCCACGCCGGCAACCCACGACAGCACCTTCGGGCTCACGTGCTGGCAGACGAACGCGCCGGCCAGCACCGCGACGGCGGAGGCCACGACGAGCGCGCCCGCGGACGCCGCGAAGACGAGGAGCTTCGGGCTGTCCTTGTTCGAGGCGAACATCAGCGTGGCGAGCTGTGTCTTGTCCCCCAGCTCGGCGACGAGCACCGAGGCGAACACGACTGCGAACGTCCTGAGCCCCATGGGTTCCTCTCCGCACGCACGCGGCGATCAACGCGGCGGCTCCCCGCGCGCTGCGGCGCACGGTCGGCCACCGTCAGCTCTCGGCCCACTTCCTGAGCTCCACCTTGATCTTCTGCTCGACCTTCCGTCCGATGTCTGCCCACTCGTCGTCCTGCGCCGCGCCCTCGGCCCAGCCCTTGATGGCGCGCCGGACGTGCGCCTCCACCCTGCGGGAGATCTCCTCCATCTCGCGCTCGGCGAGCTTCCTGCGTCTCGCGCGCGCCCAGCCGCGCGGCTTCAGGATGCCGCCCAGGCCGGCGATGGCGCCCAGCACGAAGCCAAGGTCGTACAGGTGGCCGGAGTTGCGGATCTCGTAGATCTGCACCCGCTCGGTGAACAGGCTCACGATGAACGTCACGCAGACGATCAGGCCATGCCACAACCCGGCCCAGAACCCAGCGTCGCCCGTCGTGAACCGGTCCGAGCCGGGCGCGCACCCCGTCGCGACCAGCGCGACGACCGCGAGCGCCCCGCAGACCAGGACACCCCTGCGCTGCAACATCTCACCCTCCTCGACGCGGTCTCGGTCTCGCTCCCGCTCCCGCGTCACGCCTCACACGAAGAGCCTCCGCTACCGCCAGAACACCCACAGGAACGCGTAGGCCATCACCACGCCCGCCAGGGTGAACGGCAGCCCCAGTCTCGCGAACTCGCCGAAGGACACGTGGTATCCCTCGCGCTTCGCGATGCCGCACGCCACGATGTTC